>NZ_JAFMPV010000008.1:0-221580 GCF_049132105.1 Pseudomonas sp. NFX15 | reverse complement strand
TTCGCCGGCAAGCCGGCTCCTACAGTACTTAGGCGACACCCCTCCCTTCTTTCAATGTTCGAATATTTTCCTTTAACGGCCCTTCGATGAGTATTTTCAATCGAAGCCGACTGGCTGCGCGCGTCTTTATGGGCTAGTATTTTCGCAAATGAACATTTATGTTCGAATTCAAATACAGAACATCAAAGAATGCCGAGGCCGTGCCGATGCCCACTTCCACTCTGTCTACGCCCCCTCTCGCTGAGGTCTACGATATCGCCGTCATCGGTGGCGGGATCAATGGCGTGGGGATCGCAGCGGATGCCGCCGGTCGCGGGCTCTCGGTGTTCCTTTGCGAAAAGGATGACCTGGCCAGCCATACGTCGTCGGCCAGCAGCAAGCTGATCCACGGTGGCCTGCGCTACCTCGAACATTACGAATTCCGCCTGGTGCGCGAAGCCTTGGCCGAGCGTGAAGTGCTGTTGAAGAAGGCACCGCACATCGTCAAGCAAATGCGCTTCGTGCTGCCACACCGCCCGCACCTGCGCCCGGCGTGGATGATCCGCGCCGGTCTGTTCCTCTATGACAACCTGGGCAAACGCGAACAACTCGAAGGCTCGAAAAGCCTGAAGTTCGGCCCCGACAGCGCCTTGAAAAGCGAAATCACCAAAGGCTTCGAATACTCCGACTGCTGGGTCGACGACGCGCGCCTGGTGGTACTGAACGCCATGGCCGCCCGGGAAAAAGGTGCCCACGTGCATACTCAGACCCGCTGCGTCAGCGCTCGCCGTACCAAGGGCCTGTGGCACCTGCACCTGGAACGCGCCGACGGCAGCCTGTTTTCGATCCGCGCCAAAGCGCTGGTGAACGCGGCCGGGCCATGGGTCGCCAAGTTCATTCGCGATGACCTGAAGATGGAATCGCCCTACGGCATCCGCCTGATCCAGGGCAGTCACCTGATCGTGCCGAAACTGTACGAAGGCGAACACGCGCACATCCTGCAAAACGAAGACCAGCGCATCGTGTTCACCATTCCGTACCTGAATCATTTCACCCTGATCGGCACCACCGACCGCGAGTACACCGGCGATCCGGCGGCCGTGGCGATTACCGACGGCGAAACCGATTACCTGTTGAACGTGGTCAACGCCCACTTTAAAAAGCAGATCAGCCGCGACGACATCCTGCACAGCTATTCCGGCGTGCGCCCGCTGTGCAACGACGAGTCCGACAACCCGTCGGCGGTGACCCGCGATTACACCCTCGCGTTGTCCGGTAGCGGCGAAGAAGCACCGTTGTTGTCCGTGTTCGGCGGCAAACTCACCACTTACCGCAAACTCGCCGAGTCGGCGCTGGCGCACCTGGCCCCGTACTTCCAGCACATACAGCCAAGCTGGACCGCCACTGCCACGCTGCCGGGCGGTGAAGACATGACCACCCCGCAAGCATTGAGCTCGCGGATCCGCGACCAATTCGACTGGATCCCGACCGAAATCGCCCGCCGCTGGGCCACCACCTACGGCAGCCGCACCTGGCGTATGCTCGAAGGCGTACAAGCGCTCAGCGACCTGGGCGAACACATCGGCGGCGGCCTCTACACCCGTGAAGTCGATTACCTGTGCAGCGAAGAATGGGCCACCAGCGCCCACGACATCCTCTGGCGGCGCAGCAAGCTCGGTTTGTTCACCACGGCGGTCGAGCAGGAAAAACTCAAGGCCTACCTGAACAAGGTCGAACAGAATCGCAGCAAGATCGAAGCGGCCTGACCGGTCACCGGCAAAAACAAAAAGCCCCTGGATCTGACGATTCAGGGGCTTTTTCGTATCGACGGATGTCAGTCGCGCAAATCCGATTCGTGAATCGGCTGCTCACGGTGAGTCGCCCGCTGATACTGCGCCGGCCACACCGCCTTGTGACCACCCAGATCATCATCGGCGTGCAGCGCCCAGTACGGGTCGCGCAACAATTCACGGGCGAGGAAAATAATGTCTGCCTGGCAGGTCCGCAGAATGTGCTCGGCCTGAGCCGGCTCGGTGATCATGCCGACCGTGCCGGTGGCCATGCCAGACTCCTTGCGCACGCGTTCGGCGAAACGGGTCTGGTAGCCCGGCCCGGTAGGAATCTCGGCGTTCACCGCCGTCCCGCCCGACGACACGTCGATCAAGTCCACGCCCAGATTTTTCAGGCGCCGCGCCAGCTCCACGGTTTCGTCGGGGTTCCAGCCGTCCTCCACCCAGTCGGTGGCCGAGACCCGGACAAACACTGGCAACTCCTCTGGCCACACTGCGCGCACCGCTTCGGTGACTTGCAGCACCAGCCGGATGCGATTTTCGAACGAACCGCCATATTGATCGCGGCGTTGATTGCTCAACGGCGACAGGAATTGATGCAGCAGGTAACCATGTGCCGCGTGCACTTCGACGACCTTGAAACCCGCCGTAAGGGAGCGCTTCGCTGCATCGACGAAGGCCTGGATCACCTGGGCGATCTCGCCCTCATCCAGTTGTTTGGGCTGCGTGTGCTGGGGATCGAAAGCAATCGGCGACGGGCCGACCGGTACCCAGCCGCCATCATCGGCTTTGACGCTGCCATGCTTGCCGAGCCACGGTCGGTAGGTACTGGCCTTGCGCCCGGCATGGGCCAGTTGAATACCGGCAACGGCGCCCTGTGCGTTGATGAAGCGGGTGATGCGTTGCAACGGCTCGATTTGCTCGTCATTCCACAAACCGAGGTCCTGGGCAGTAATCCGGCCGTCGGCAGTGACTGCCGTGGCCTCGGTAAATACCAGCCCGGCCCCGCCGACAGCACGGCTGCCGAGGTGGACCAGGTGCCAGTCATTGGCCAGGCCATCGGTGCTGGAGTACTGGCACATCGGCGAGACCGCGATGCGGTTGGGCAAGGTCAATTGGCGAAGGTTAAAAGGTTCAAGCAGCAGACTCATGGGGCACCTCTCGAATCAGTGGGCAGGCTCCAGGTTCTGTTTGAATAGTCGACGAGTGACAGGAAAACGGTGCAACACCCGCCCCCGCGGGCAAAAAATTCGACAAGACGTCACAAGGCCAAAATCAAGCAGTGCTTAGAGCCTAGTCGACAACCGGGAATGAGGGAGGGTTCAGAGAGATTCGGTGTCAGGGAAATCGCCTTCGCTGGCAAGCCAGCTCCTACAGGGTTTATGCAAATCCTGTGGGAGCTGGCTTGCCAGCGAATGGGCTCAACGCGGTTCGATGTGGGCAATCATTAGTTGAACCGTTTCGTTGCCGCGAAACTCGTTGAGGTCGAGCTTGTAGGCCAGTTCCACCCATTTGATGGTCGGGTTCGGCCAGATGTCGCGGTCGATGCCGAAGGCGATGCCGTCGAGTTTCACCGAACCGCATTCACTTTTCAGCACGACTTTGAGGTGCCGCTCGCCTACGACCCGTTGCTCGACCAACTGGAACACGCCGTGAAACAACGGCTCCGGGAAGTGCTGCCCCCAAGGGCCGGCGTGCCGCAAGGCGCGGGCCAGTTCCAGGTGAAACTCTTCCACCGCCAGGGTGCCGTCCGACAGCAGGCGCCCGGTCAGGTCCTCTTCGCGCAGTTGCCGGCGCACCTCAAAGTCAAAGGCTTCGGCGAACAATGGGAAATTCGCTTCCGGCAGCGTCAGGCCGGCCGCCATCGCGTGGCCGCCGTACTTGGTGATCAGGTTCGGATGCTGCGCGGCCACCACACTCAAGGCGTCACGAATGTGAAAGCCCTGGACCGAACGCCCCGAGCCCTTGAGCAGACCGTCGCCGGCATCGGCAAAGGCGATGGTCGGGCGGAAGTAGCGCTCTTTCATGCGCGAGGCGAGGATACCGATGACACCCTGATGCCATTGCGGATCGAACAGGCACAAGCCGAACGGCATCGACTCCACCGGCAAATCCTTGAGCTGCGCCAGCGCTTCACGCTGCATGCCTTGCTCGATGGATTTGCGATCCTGGTTCATGCCGTCCAATTGAGCGGCCATCTCACGAGCCATCGCCGCATCATCGGTCAGCAGGCATTCGATGCCCAGGCTCATGTCATCCAGGCGCCCCGCCGCATTCAGGCGCGGCCCGACAATGAAACCCAGGTCGGTAGAGGTGATGCGCGCATGATCGCGCTTGGCCACTTCGAGGATCGCCTTGATCCCCGGCCGGGCACGCCCAGCGCGAATCCGCTCCAGGCCTTGATGCACCAGGATCCGGTTGTTGGCATCCAGCGGCACCACGTCGGCGACGCTGCCCAGGGCCACCAGATCGAGCAATTCGCCGATATTCGGCTGCGGCTTGCTGGTGTACCAGCCGAGTTCGCGCAACCGCGCACGCAAGGCCATCAGCACATAGAAAATCACCCCGACACCGGCCAGCGCCTTGCTCGGAAATTCGCACCCTGGCTGGTTCGGATTGACGATGGCATCGGCCAGCGGCAGCTCGTCACCGGGCAAGTGGTGATCGGTCACCAACACCTTGAGCCCGGCCTTTTTCGCCGCGGCCACGCCTTCGACGCTGGAGATGCCGTTGTCGACGGTGATGAGCAAATGCGGCTGGCGTTCCAGCGCGACTGCGACGATCTCCGGCGTCAGGCCATAGCCGTAGTCGAAACGGTTGGGCACCAGATAATCGACGTGGGCAGCACCCAGCAAGCGCAACCCCAACGTGCCCACAGTGCTGGCCGTCGCGCCGTCGGCATCGAAGTCACCAACGATCAAAATGCGCTGGCGCTGTTCGAGTGCCGTCACCAGCAGATCCACGGCGGCATCGATGCCCTTGAGCTTCTGGAATGGAATCAACCGCGCCAGGCTCTTGTCCAGCTCCGCCTCGGACAACACGCCCCGCGCCGCATACAAACGGGTCAATAGGGGTGGAAGATCACCGAGGAACGGCAGGGTGTCGGGCAGCTGGCGAGGTTCGATGCGCATGGGGTGAAAGGGGCTTCTCTTGAGTACGTAGGATAAAACCGGGGGAACTGGCGCAGACTCAGCCGCGCTCACCCGCCAACCACTGCAACTGGACTTCATGCTGACCACGGTCGTCGGTGACGAAGATCGTCCCTTCGCTGATCATCACGTCCCACTTGATCACCCGCGGCATGTCCTTGGCCAGGGTTTCCAGGACTTCCTGAGGCACGGCCGCGATGTTGACGTTCTTCAGGTTTTTCACCGCCGGCACCACTTTGCCTTCCCACACGCGCAGGCTGCCGTAGGCCAGCAGGCTGGTGCGTTCGGTGCGGCGCGAACACCAGGTCAGGCGCTCGGCGTCGGGCTGGCCGACTTCGATCCAGTGCAGGACGCGGTCATCCAGGCTTTTTTCCCACAAGGCGGGTTCATCCACTTCCGACAGACCGCGGCCAAACGACAACTGCTCGTTGTACCAGAGCGCGTAGGCCAGCAGGCGCACGGTCATGCGCTCTTCGGTTTCCGAAGGATGACGGGCGATGGTCTGCTTTACGCTCTCATAGACGCTGCGGTCGAGGTCGGTGAGGTTCAGTTCAAACTTGTAGGTCGTGGACGGCTGGGCCATGAACGGGCTTCTTGATACGAGGAAAGGCGGCAAGTCTAACCGATGCGCAAGGCAATCCACGAATTGAAGGTGATCAACCTGAAGCGCCTGACAGTCGGCTATGTTAAAACGCTGTATTCGCTCAGCCTTTGTCCTACAGGATTCAGCATGCCGTTCACCGCCAAACCGCTCTCGGGTCTGAAAGTCATCGAATTGGGCACCTTGATTGCTGGTCCGTTCGCCTCACGCATTTGCGCCGAATTCGGCGCCGATGTGATCAAGATCGAATCCCCGGACGGCGGCGACCCCTTGCGCAAATGGCGCAAATTGTACGAAGGCACGTCGTTGTGGTGGTTCGTCCAGGCGCGCAACAAAAAGTCCCTGACCCTCAACCTCAAGCACCCCGAAGGCCAGGCGATCCTCAAGCAACTGTTGGGCGAAGCCGACATCCTGATCGAAAACTTCCGCCCCGGCGTCCTGGAAAAACTCGGCCTGGGCTGGGATGTCCTGCACGCCTTGAACCCGAAACTGGTCATGGTGCGGCTGTCCGGTTTCGGCCAGACCGGGCCGATGAAGGATCAGCCCGGCTTTGGTGCGGTCGGTGAATCCATGGGTGGCCTGCGCTACATCACCGGCTTCGAAGACCGGCCACCGGTGCGCACCGGCATTTCCATCGGCGACTCGATTGCCGCACTGTGGGGCGTGATCGGGGCGTTGATGGCCCTGCGGCATCGCGAGGTCAACGGCGGCCAGGGCCAAGTGGTGGACGTGGCCTTGTATGAAGCCATCTTCGCCATGATGGAAAGCATGGTCCCGGAGTTCGACGTGTTCGGCTTTATCCGCGAACGCACGGGCAATATCATGCCGGGCATCACCCCGTCCTCGATCCACACCAGCGCCGATGGCAAGCACGTGCAGATCGGCGCCAATGGCGATGCGATCTTCAAACGTTTCATGTTGATCATTGGTCGGGAAGACCTGGCGAACGACCCATCGCTTGCCAGCAACGATGGCCGCGATACCCGACGCGACGAGCTCTACGGCGTCATCGATCGCTGGGTCAATTCGCTGCCGCTGGACACGGTGCTGGCGCAACTCAACCAGGCCGACGTGCCGGCCAGCCGGATCTTCAGCGCCGAAGACATGTTCAGCGATCCGCAGTACCTGGCGCGGGAAATGTTCCTGCAGGCCAAGTTGCCCGACGGCAAAGCCTTCAAGATGCCGGGCATTGTGCCGAAACTCTCAGAAACACCCGGCGAATGTGAATGGGTCGGGCCACAGCTGGGTGAGCACAACGCACCGGTACTCCAGGAACTGGGCTATGACGCGTCGCAAATTGCGCAGTTGCGCAAAGACGGAGCCATCTGAACTGATGGCGGCTGCCGGCAGGGGCCATTCGACACTGCCCATCGCTCTGCAAGTGGCTGCCGTGCATGCTGGCGACCCTGTTCCTGCTCGTTGACGCCGTCCCGCCTGCCCTGGCGCAACCCAAGGAAACCCTGATCTGGCTCAAGCGCGACCTACCGCCGCTGACGATTTTCGACGGACCGAAGAAGGGTCAGGGCGTCATCGATCAACTCCTGCCGTTGTTGATCGCCGCCATGCCGCCTCCTGCAAATGCAGCGCCTGGGGCGTTTGCGCCTACTGTTGGGCTATCGTCCGGAAATTCGCTACCAGGCCTCGCTGCAAGGTATTGCCGAGGATGAGTTGCAGTTCTACCCGATTCGCGGCACAGGCCAATACTTGTCTGGCTACATTGGCTGCACCGATACCCCCAAGGGCCGGCAGGCCATCGTCGAGATCAACCAGGTGCTGCGTACCCTGCCCCGCGGGCGCCTCGACGCGGCCTACGCGGCCTGGCTGGATCCGCAAAGCCGCAGCGACTACCTGAAAGACACCAAGGCGTTTTTCGACAATCTGGCGCAGCCGTGAGGAATGGCGGGCAAAAGAAACCCCGAGAAGTGGGGAAACGACTCGGGGTTAAACGTGGTCTGCTTGGAGACCAGTAGCAGCAAGCGACAAGCACCGGAGCACAATGCTTGATCCTGCTGTTACAAAGTCTGACTGACCTTGGCGCGGGAAGGTTCCCCCGCCGCTTCATTCAATTGCGGCTGGCCAACAACTTGTCCTGCGCCGCATTGCGCAATGCGGCAATGACACAGGGCTCCAGGCGTCCTTCAGCGATCAGCACGTCGCGATGCAAACCGTCGACTACGTCGGTCAGCAGGCGTTTGTCATTCAACTGCGCCTGGTTGAACTCGCGCTCGACCACGGTCGCGCCAATGGCATTCTTCAAGGTCACCCGGCATTCGCCATGTATGCCTGACGGCGTCAAAGTGACTTGATACGGGCTCAGCGCTTCACCGAGCAACAGACTGATACTTTCCATCCCGATCACCATTCAATAGTCCGAAAAACAACGTGCCTGGGGCATGCCTTGTACAGATGACCACTGGCCCGAGAAGAAAGTTCTGAAGACTGGGCGCGGGCGAACCGGCGACTCAGACAACTGAGCATGCACGGCAAACATGACAGGGAAAAAACGTACGCCTCACGTTTGTCGGGTACGTCGGCCGATATCGGCCCATCCACCCAACAATCCTCGAAGCTGGCCATCCCCGGTGTAAAACGGCACCGTCCACTGGTAGACATCCCTGACGCCGTCCTTGAACACCAGTTGACGCTCGAAAAAACGCGTGCGGCGCGTGCTCAATTGCGCCATGAACTCGGCATGCAATAGCTCCGCGGTGTGTCGGGGCATGGCATCGACCTCCATCAATTGCCGCCCCTGCATTCGGTCGAAACGCGTCGACAGGGCGTCCTCGTAGCTTTTGTTGCACATGATCAAACGCCCTTGCAGGTCACGCACGAACATCGGGTCAGGCATCGCATCCATCAGGGCATGCTGGAAGGCAAGTTGATCGCGCAGACTGCTTTGCGCTTCGAGCCGTTGCCTGACCAGCACTGCCAACCGTCGGTTCCAGACCAGGGACAACAGGCCGAACAGGCCGAGCACCCACACGCCCCAGCACACCCACTGGTCAATCCGCTGCCATAAGCCGGATTGATAGGGCGGGGGCGTGCCGCCTAGCCATTTCAGGCGCAGGGCGCGCAGCTCCGGCTCGGGAAACGCTTCCAGCGCCTTGTTGAGGATGCCCAGCAGGTGTCGCTGGCCTTTGCGTACTGCCAGATAATCCGCGTCCCACTTGCCCGGCACCACGGCCCCGAGTTGTAGCCGGCTCGAAGGAAAAAGCTGGGCGCCGATTTCGTTTTCAATCGTCGCCCAGGCTTCGCCGCTTTCAACCAGGGCCCGGGCTTCGGCGTAGGTCTTGACCGAGCGCAATTCGATCGACGGATAATCGCGGCGGATCATTCCCTCCAGCACATGCCGGGCCGGCAGCACCAACACCCGCCTGGCCATGTCCTCCAGCGACTGAACCGGTGGCGCCCCAACCTGCCCGACGAACACCCAGCCGGCCCCGCCGAATGCATGGCTGAAATCGAGGAATAGCCTGCGCTCCTCATTCAGCGACAAGGTGGTGCTCAAATCTGCCGTGCCGCTTTCCAGGTGCATCAACATCTGGTCAGTGGAAAACGCTTCCTGATAAACGAACTGCACGCCCGTCATGTCGCTGATGCGCTTGAGCAGGTCATTGTTCAGGCCCGTCCATTGCCCCTGTTCATCCTTGAACAGGTACAAGGGGTATTCCAGTGCCGCGACCACCACCCTTGGACGGTGGGCCAACCAGCGCAATTCCTGATCATTGAGCACGACCATTGGGCGAGGGTCCGACTTGCCGCGCTCCGGAATCGATGCCCAGCCTACCCCTCCCCATTGGGTCACCCCCATGATGCCGAGCAAAAACAGCCAGCGCGCAACCGGCTTGTACACACTTGTAAACAGCATTGCCACGTCCTTGGTGATCCTTTCGCCTGTCCTTTGGCGGCGATGACCTGACAAGTGTGCATGCAGAAATGAAAAAGCCCGTCAGGAGACGGGCTTCAAAATGTGACAGCTTCGAGCGGTTACAGCGGCTTGCCGCGGTTGCCATGCTGGCTGACAAAGGCCTGCACGGCCTTCAGGTCATTTGGCAATACGGTGCAACGTTCGTCTCGTTCAAACAAATCAGAAAGATGTGCAGGCAGTTCGAGTGCTTTTCCTACACCGGCTTTTTCCACGGCGTCCGGGAACTTGACCGGGTGGGCGGTCCCCAGGATCACCATCGGAATGTCCAGGCTGCGACGGCATTCCCGCGCAGCTTTCACGCCGATGGCCGTGTGCGGATCCAGCACTTCACCGGTCTGCTCGTAGACTTCAGCGATGGTTTCGCAGGTTTGCGCGTCATCCACGGCCAGCGAGTCGAACAACTTGCGGGCTTCGGTCCAACGCTCTTGCTCGACGCTGAAACCGCCACCCTGCTTGAACGAGTCCATCAGCCCGGCGATCGCCGCGCCGTTGCGACCGTGCAGGTCGAACAGCAAACGCTCGAAGTTCGACGAAACCATGATGTCCATCGATGGCGACAGCGTGGCGTGCAGGGTTTCCTTGACGTACTGGTTGCCGCTCATGAAGCGGTGCAGGATGTCGTTGCGGTTGGTGGCGACGATCAACTGGTTGATCGGCAAGCCCATGTTGCGAGCCAGATAACCGGCGAAGATGTCGCCGAAGTTGCCAGTCGGTACCGAGAACGCCACCGAGCGACCCGGGCCGCCCAACTGCAGGGCTGCGTGAAAGTAGTAGACGATCTGGGCCATGATCCGCGCCCAGTTGATCGAGTTCACCGCGACCAGGCGCGTGCCTTTGAGGAAGCTCTGGTCAGCGAAGCTGTTCTTGACCATTTCCTGGCAGTCATCGAAGTTGCCTTCGATAGCGATGTTGTGGATGTTCTCACCGAAAATGGTGGTCATCTGCCGACGCTGCACTTCAGACACGCGGTTGTGCGGGTGCAGGATGAAGATGTCGACATTTTCGCAGTGCTTGCAGCCTTCGATGGCGGCCGAGCCGGTGTCACCTGAAGTGGCGCCAACAATCACCACGCGCTCGCCGCGTTTTTCCAGCACGTAGTCGAGCAGGCGGCCGAGCAGTTGCAGGGCGAAGTCCTTGAACGCCAGGGTCGGGCCTTGGAACAGCTCCAGCACCCATTCGTTGCCGTTCAACTGGCGCAGTGGCGCGACCGAACTGTGGGCAAACACACCGTAGGTTTCTTCAAGGATCTTTTTGAAATCGGCATCCGGAATGCTGCCGGTAACAAACGGGCGCATCACGCGAAAGGCCAGTTCGTGATACGGCAGGCCGGCCCAGGAAGCGATTTCTTCCTGGGTGAAACGTGGCAGGTTTTCCGGGACGTACAGACCGCCGTCGGTGGCCAGACCGGCCAGCAGGACGTCTTCGAAATTCAGGGCCGGTGCCTGGCCGCGGGTACTGATGTAACGCATGACTGACTCCAATGGACAGTGTTCGTAATCCGGGCTCAACCCGTGAGCCCGGTGAACGATAACGGCTTAGTTCAGGTGCTCGACGCGGATCCGTACAACCGGACCGACCACACCCGCCAGGGCTTCCAGCGCCTGGATCGCATCGTTGATGTGCTGTTCCAGCACGCGGTGGGTCAGCAGGATCATCGGCACCAGGCCGTCGTGCTCCTCGGCTTCCTTCTGCATGATCGACTCGATGTTGATGCCGCGCTCCGAGAGGATGCTCGCGACCTGAGCCAATACGCCTGGATGGTCCTTGGCCTGGATACGCAGGTAGTAGGCGCTTTCGCAGGCTTCGATCGGCAGGATCGGGTGCGCCGACAACGAATCCGGCTGGAATGCCAGGTGCGGCACACGGTTCTCCGGGTCGGAGGTCATGGCGCGGACCACGTCCACCAGGTCGGCGATCACCGACGAAGCCGTTGGCTCCATGCCGGCACCGGCACCGTAGAACAGAGTCGAACCGGCGGCGTCGCCGTTGACCATGACCGCGTTCATCACGCCGTTGACGTTGGCGATCAGACGATCGGCCGGGATCAGCGTCGGGTGCACGCGCAACTCGATGCCGGCCGCAGTGCTGCGCGCCACGCCCAAGTGCTTGATGCGGTAGCCCAGCGCTTCGGCGTAGTTCACGTCGGCGGTGGTCAGCTTGGTGATGCCTTCGGTGTAGGCCTTGTCGAATTGCAGCGGGATGCCGAACGCGATGGATGCCAGGATCGTCAGTTTGTGCGCGGCGTCGATGCCTTCAACGTCGAAGGTCGGATCGGCTTCGGCGTAACCCAGGGCCTGGGCTTCGGCCAACACGTCTTCGAAGGTGCGACCCTTCTCGCGCATTTCCGTCAGGATGAAGTTGCCGGTGCCGTTGATGATGCCGGCCACCCAGTTGATGCGGTTGGCGGACAGGCCTTCGCGGATCGCCTTGATCACCGGGATGCCGCCAGCCACGGCCGCTTCGAACGCAACGATCACGCCCTTCTCGCGGGCCTTGGCGAAAATTTCATTACCGTGAACGGCGATAAGCGCCTTGTTCGCGGTGACCACATGCTTGCCATTCTCGATGGCCTTGAGTACCAGCTCGCGGGCAACGGTGTAGCCGCCCATCAGCTCTATAACGATGTCGATCTCAGGGTTCGTGGCCACTTCGAAGACATCGTTGGTAATCGCAATACCGGTCGTGTGGAACTGAGGCTTTGGCGTGCGCATGGCAATTTGTGCCACTTCGATCCCACGCCCGGCACGACGAGCAATTTCCTCGGCGTTGCGCTGAAGTACGTTGAAGGTACCGCCACCGACGGTTCCTAACCCACAGATGCCTACTTTGACCGGTTTCACTGTGAACTCCCCATAAAACGGCCGACTCGAGGCCGGCCGTGAAAACAACCGCGTGCTCGCGGCTCTCTATTGATGGCCCGGCGAATGTCGCTGCCAGGCCACGATCGTCACCGGCTGACCGTGACGATGCGAATTTACTTCGCGCTCAGTGCCAGTTTGGCGACTTGTGGCGCAGGCTGGTAGCCCGGAATGACCTGACCGTCGGCCAAAACGATGGCCGGTGTACCGTTCACGCCAATCGACTGACCGAGGGCGAATTGCTTGGAGACCGGGTTATCGCACTTGGCGGCCTTGATTTCCTTGCCATCGACCATTTTATCCATGGCCGCTTTCTTGTCTTTCGAGCACCACACCGCTTGCAGTTGCTCGTCACCCGGCGAACCCAGGCCCTGACGCGGGAACGCGACGTAACGCACTTCGATGCCGCGCTTGTTCAGCTCAGGCACTTCGGCGTGCAGCTTGTGGCAGTACGGGCAGGTGGTGTCGGTAAACACGGTGATGTGCGATTTGGTTTCGCCAATGGCCGGGTAGACCACGGTTTCAGCCACCGGAATGTCGTTGATCAGTTTGGAGATGCCCAAGCGCTCGGTCTTCTCGGTCAGGTTGACCGGTTTGCCGTCCTTGAGATCGAACAGGTAGCCCTGCACGACGTACTGGCCGTCGGCGCTGGCGTAGAGCACGCGGCTGCCCTTGAGCTTGACTTCGTACAGGCCTGGCAGCGGGCTGGCGGTGATGGTCTCTACCGGCACTTCGAGCTGGAGGTTTTCCAGGCTTTTACGGATGGCTTTGTCGGCCGCATCATCGGCGACGGCAAAGGTGCTGACCAACGCAATGGCGGCGGCGGCGAAAATCTGGGTCAGACGCATGAGAACTCCTGAAGGCGAACATATGGGACGATCAGAACGCCCGTGCCGAAACACCGGGTCATAACCGCCCATCGTGCAAACCGGCCAAGCCTATCACATAAGGCCCTTGTGGCGAGGGGGCTTGCCCCCGTTGGGCCGCGAAGCAACCCCTCTTGACGATCTCAATCCGACAAACAGAGCAGTTTGTATGGCTTGACGATTGCTGCGCAGTCGAACAGGGGCAAGCCCCCTCGCCACAGGTCTGTATTCCTTTAGAGCCTGCGTCAGCCTCTGGGATGGTGCTTGGCATGCAAATCCTGCAACCGCGCCCGGGCAACATGGGTATAGATCTGCGTCGTCGACAAATCGCTGTGCCCCAGCAGCATCTGCACCACCCGCAAGTCTGCGCCGTGGTTGAGCAAGTGCGTGGCGAAGGCGTGGCGCAGGGTGTGCGGCGACAGCGATTTGCCGATCCCGGCGACCTTGGCCTGGTGCTTGATCCGGTGCCAGAACGTCTGGCGGGTCATCTGCTCGCCACGCTGGCTTGGGAACAACACATCGCTGGGGCGCCCGCCGAGCAGTTCGCCACGGGCATCACGCATGTAGCGCTCGATCCAGACAATCGCCTCCTCGCCCATCGGCACCAGGCGCTCCTTGCTGCCCTTGCCCATCACCCGCAGCACGCCTTGGCGCAAATTGACCTGTTCCAGGGTAAGGCTGATCAGCTCGGTCACCCGCAAGCCGCAGGCATATAGCACTTCGAGCATGGCCCGGTCGCGCTGACCGATGGCTTCGCTCAAGTCAGGCGCCTTGAGCAAGGCTTCCACATCGGCCTCGGACAAGGATTTGGGCAGCGGCCTGCCCAGTTGCGGCATATCAACCCGTAGCGTGGGATCGATAGCGATCAACTTTTCCCGCAACAGATAGCGATAAAAGCCACGCACGCCCGATAGAAACCGCGCGGTGGAGCGCGGCTTGTAATGTTGCTCCAGCCGCCAGGCCAGGTGGTCGAGGATCAACTCGCGTCCGGCGTTGACCAGTTCCAGTCCTTTGTCCTGCAACCAGCCGTTGAACAGCGCCAGGTCACTGCGATAGGCATCGCGGGTGTTATCGGAAAGGCCTTTCTCCAGCCACAGGGCATCGAGGAATTGATCTATCAGCGGGTGGTCGATGGCAGGCATGGGCACTCGAATCACGCAGCCTTGAGGCGGCTGCTGAAAATTAAAATTGGACATGGAAACGGCCGCTAGTCTTTCATAGGCCGCCAAATCAAGGAACAGGGAGCAGCAATGAGCGAGCAGCAGATTTTATTGGCATTTGGCGCAATTGGCGCAGCGGCGCTGCTTTGCCAATGGCTGGCGTGGCGGTTGAAATTGCCAGCGATCCTTTTCCTGCTGCTGACCGGCATCCTCGTCGGCCCCGTGCTGCACTTGCTCGACCCGCAAGAAATGTTCGGGCCGCTACTGATGCCGCTGGTGTCTCTGGCGGTCGCGCTGATCCTGTTCGAAGGCAGCCTCACCTTGCACCTGTCGGAATGGCGCGAGATCGGCAGCGTGGTCCATCGGCTGGTCACCGTGGGTGCGCTTTCGACCTGGATCGTGATTGCGGTTGCCACCCACTGGCTGCTGGATTTCGACTGGATGCTGGCCATCCTCTTTGGCAGCCTGACCCTGGTGACCGGACCGACCGTGATTGTGCCGATGCTGCGGGTCGTGCGTCCGAAAGCCTCGATTGCCAACATCCTGCGCTGGGAAGGCATTGCCATCGACCCGATCGGCGCCCTGCTCGCGGTGGTGGTCTACAGCTTTATCATCGCCAGCTCCGAAGGTAACGGCCTCAAGGAAAGCCTGCTGACCTTCGGCGGTGTCATTTTGTGCGGCAGCCTGTTCGGTATTGCTGGTGGCTGGTTGCTCGGCACCCTGATGCGGCGCCAGTGGCTGCCGGAATACCTGCATAACCTGGCAGCGCTCGCGGCGGTCCTGGGCATTTTCATTGCTTCGAACGAAGTCACCAATGAGTCCGGGTTGCTGGCCGTGACCCTGATGGGCATGTGGCTGGCCAACATGAAAGGCGTGGACGTACGGCACATCCTGCACTTCAAGGAGAACCTCAGCGTGCTGCTGATCTCCGGCCTGTTCATCCTGCTGGCGGCGCGCCTGGACCTGAACGCCATGATCGGCCTAGGGCCGCTGGTGCTGATCCTGCTGCTGGTGATCCAGTTCATTGCCCGCCCCTTGAACGTGCTGCTGAGCACGGCCGGCTCCAGCCTGAGTTGGCGCGAGCGGGCGCTGCTGGGGTGGATTGCGCCCAGGGGCATCGTGGCGGCGGCGGTCTCGGCGATCTTTGCCATTCGCCTGCATGAGGCTGGGCATCATGGCGCGCTGCTGCTTGTGCCGCTGACCTTTGCGGTGATCATCGGCACGGTCGTGTTGCAAAGTGCGACGGCACGGCCGCTGGCTCGCTTGCTGAAGGTGGCGGAACCGGCACCGAGCGGCTTCCTGATCATCGGCGCCAACGGACCTGCGCGCACGCTGGGCAAGGCACTGCAACAACTGGGCAGTCGGGTACTGCTGACCGATTCGAGCTGGGAAAACATTCGGGCGGCGCGGATGGACAGCTTGCCGACCTATTTCGGCAACCCGGCGTCGCAACATGCCGATGCGCACCTCGACCTGGTCGGTCTGGGGCATTTGCTCGCGCTGTCACCCTCGGGCGAGATGAACACCCTGGCGCTGATGCGCTTTCGACATGAACTGGGGCATCAGCGCATGTTTGGCCTGGCGAGTGGCCAGGAAAGCCGTCGCACCGACAAGCACCGCACCAGCCTGGAACATCGCGGCAATCAACTGGGCAGCGAAGCGCTGACCTACGCCAAACTCGCCAGCCAGCTGAGCCACGGTGCAGAAGTGTATAGCACGACGTTGACCGACGGTTTCAGTTGGGACGACTACCAAGCGCTACATGGCGAGCGTGCGACGTTGCTGTTCGTGCGCGACGACAGTGGTTGGGTGCATGTGGTGACGCCGGACAGTTCGTTGAAGCCTGCGGCGGGGTGGACGTTATTGGCGTTGATTCAGTCCGAGACCAACGCAGCCTGATCGATTCGCCGGCAAGCCAGCTCCTACAGTAATGGGTGTGGGTGAGAACATCTCTGCCGAACGCCGAATCCTGTAGGAGCAAGCTTGCTCGCGATAGCCGTGACGCGGTGTGTCAGGCCAGCGAAGAGGCCTGGCCTGCGGGGATAAATCGCAGGCAACAAAAAAGCAGCCCGCAGGCTGCTTTTTTCTGCATCGGAAGCTGGACTTAAACCAGTTTTTCCTTGATGCGAGCTGCTTTACCCGACAGGTCACGCAGGTAGTACAGCTTGGCTTTACGTACGTCACCGCGACGCTTGACAGCCATGCTGTCGATTTGCGGCGAGTAGGTCTGGAAAGTACGCTCTACGCCAACACCGTTGGAGATTTTACGAACGGTGAATGCACTGTTTACGCCGCGGTTACGCTTGGCGATAACAACACCTTCGAACGCTTGCAGACGCGAACGGTCGCCTTCCTTCACTTTCACCTGAACGACAATGGTGTCGCCCGGGGCAAAGGGAGGGATCTCTTTGGTCATCTGCTCTGCTTCGAGTGCAAGGATGATTTTGTTAGTCATGCTGTGCTCCTAAGGTAAATCGTCGGATCTACCATCGATACGTTGTTAACTATCGTCCCGCTCGCGGATGTATTCCTCGAGCAGCTTCTTCTCTTCTCCAGAAAGCGAGCGGCTTTCCAGAAGATCGGCGCGTCGTTCATAGGTCCGACCAAGGGACTGCTGTAAACGCCAACGCCGGATGTGCGCGTGATTGCCACTTAGCAATACGTCGGGAACACGCTGATCCGCATACACCTCCGGTCGGGTGTAGTGCGGGCAATCCAGCAAACCATCCGTAAAGGAATCTTCCTCGGCGGAGTCCGCATGCCCTAAAGCTCCGGGCAGCAGTCGTGTAACCGCATCGATCAGGACCATCGCCGGCAGCTCGCCGCCAGACAGTACATAGTCGCCAATCGACCACTCTTCATCGACAT
The DNA here is from genome assembly GCF_049132105.1 of Pseudomonas sp. NFX15. Classification (NCBI taxonomy): domain Bacteria; kingdom Pseudomonadati; phylum Pseudomonadota; class Gammaproteobacteria; order Pseudomonadales; family Pseudomonadaceae; genus Pseudomonas; species Pseudomonas sp. NFX15. The sequence continues at coordinate 204,381 of NZ_JAFMPV010000008.1, read as the reverse complement.
GAGCATCAATAAAACGCTCGTCAATGCCTTCATAGCGGCCGGCAATCAGGATCAATGCATCCAGATTCGCCAACTCGCGTACCGCCGACTGAGTCAGTTGACGGCCTTGGGGCGACAGGTAAATAACCTTCGCCGCCTCCCCGGCTGCTGCCTTGGCCTGAACCAGGGCGTCTTCCAGGGGCTTGATCTTCATCACCATGCCCGGACCACCGCCAAACGGGCGATCGTCCACAGTGTGATGTCGATCCGTCGTGTAGTCTCGCGGATTCCAACAGGTGAGCTGCAAGAGCCCCTGTTTCACCGCACGACTGGTGATGCCGTACTCGCTGATGGCGGAGAACATCTCGGGAAACAGACTGATCACTTCTACGCGCAAGTTAGCCACGCTTAGAAATCCGCGTCCCAATCCACCTTCATCTCACCCGCGGCCAGGTCGACGGCCAACACGCATTGCTCGGTATAGGGCAACAGGCGTTCGCGATCATCCAGGCTGCCAGCGCAAGGCTTGACCACCATTACATCATTCGAGCCGGTCTCCAGCAGGTGATCGATCTTCCCGAACAGTTGCCCGAGGGTATCGATGACCTTAAGACCTTCCAGCTGGTACCAGTAGTACTCGCCGTCGGTCAGTTCAGGGAACAGGTTGCGCGGCACGCAGATCTCATAACCGGCCAGAAGACGAGCTTCTTCGCGATCATCGAGACCCTTGAGCTTTGCGACCAGGAACTTGTCGTTCCCACGTCCGCTGACCAGCTCTACCTGCTTTACATTGCCGTCACGCTTGAGCGTCCAGGTTTTGTAATCCAGCAGGTTCTTGATCGGATCAGTAAAGGAATACACCTTCACTTCGCCGCGAACGCCGTGAACAGAGTAAATCTTGCCGATAACGATCAAATCATCAGCAACCGTTGGCGTCGCGTTCATATTGCTCAGGCCGCAGCCTTAGCAGATTCCTTCAACAACTGAGCAACGCGCTCAGAAGGTTGTGCACCAACGCTCAGCCAGTAGGCTACGCGCTCTTGGTTCACGGACAGACGAACTTCCTGACCACGAGCAACAGGGTTGAAGTAGCCAACCTGTTCCTTGTGCGAACCGTCGCGCGGGTTGCGGCTGTCGGTTACGGTCAAGTGGTAAAACGGGCGCTTTTTGGAGCCGCCAAGGGCAAGACGGATTGTTAGCATGTGAACATCGTTCCTGTAGTCGGTGCTGCAAATCTAAATGCACAGCGGGCATGGGTGCCCGAAAGGCCGCATATTCTAAGGAATATCCGGACTTTTGCAAATGTCTTTTTCCGGCGCCTATCGGCCGCCATGCAGATTTGCTATAGAGCCGTCATTGAAAACGGCCGGTCAGCTCCCGCCAAGTGCGGGTTTGCTGGAGATCCCGCATCCTTGCGGGGTCGACGCCGGTACGACGACCGGCGTTGATTCTTTACATCTTGGGCATGCCGCCGCCGGGCAACATACCGCCCATGCCGCGCATCATCTTGGCCATTCCGCCTTTGGCAGAGAACTTCTTCATCATTTTCTGCATCTGCTTGTGCTGCTTGATCAAGCGGCCGATGTCCTGCACCTGGGTGCCCGAACCCATGGCGATCCGGCGCTTGCGCGAACCGCTGATCATCTCAGGGTCGCGGCGCTCGGCCGGGGTCATGGAGTTGATGATGGCTTCCATCTGCTTGAATTGCTTTTCTGCCGCACCCTGGGCGTTGCCCATCTGCGCCAGGTTCACGCCACCCATGTTCGGCAGCTTGTCCATGAGCCCGCCGAGGCCGCCCATGTTCTTCATTTGTTGCAGCTGATCGCGGAAGTCTTCGAGGTCGAAGCCCTTGCCCTTCTTCAGCTTCTTGGCCAGTTTTTCGGCCTTGTCCTTGTCGAGGGTCGCTTCGGCCTGTTCGATCAGGCTGAGCACGTCGCCCATGCCAAGGATGCGCGAGGCGATACGCTCAGGGTGGAACGGGTCGAGCGCTTCGCTTTTCTCGCCCATACCGATGAACTTGATCGGCTTGCCGGTGATGGCACGTACCGACAGCGCGGCACCGCCACGGGCGTCGCCATCGACCTTGGTCAGGATCACACCGGTCAGCGGCAGTGCGTCGCCGAAGGCCTTGGCCGTGTTGGCGGCATCCTGGCCGGTCATGGCGTCTACCACAAACAGCGTTTCGACCGGGTTGATCGCGGCGTGCAGGGCCTTGATCTCGCCCATCATCTCTTCATCGATGTGCAGGCGACCGGCGGTGTCGACGATGACCACGTCGATGAATTTGAGTTTTGCTTCCTTAATAGCCGCGTTGGCGATGTCGACCGGCTTTTGGCTCAGGTCCGACGGGAAGAACGTCACGCCGATGTCGTTGGCCAGGGTTTCCAGCTGCTTGATCGCCGCCGGACGGTAAACGTCGGCAGACACGACCATGACCGATTTCTTCTTGCGCTCTTTAAGGAACCGCGCGAGCTTGCCGGCGGTGGTGGTTTTACCAGCACCCTGCAAACCGGCCATGAGGATGACCGCTGGCGGCACGGCGCTCAGGTTCAAATCTTCGTTGGCCGCGCCCATCAGGCTTTCAAGTTCGGCCTGAACAATTTTCACGAAGGCCTGGCCCGGCGTCAGGCTGCGCGACACCTCGGTGCCGACGGCGCGCTCCTTGACCGAATTGACGAAGTCCTTGACCACCGGCAGGGCGACGTCGGCTTCGAGCAACGCCATGCGCACTTCGCGCAGGGTGTCTTTGATGTTGTCTTCAGTCAGCTTGGCCTTGCCGGTGACATGGCGCAGCGTCTGCGAGAGACGGTCGGTTAAGTTTTCAAACATTGCGCGATCCTTTCAGGCCCTGTGTAGACCGGGATAATGGCGGCCCGGACCGGACTAAACGTGTGCTCGGCGAGCCTGCGGCGTGGGCAGGTCGCGGATTATAGCGAAGACTGTGGCTGGCGGACACCTCGCCGTCAGGTTGTGCGGTCTTTCGTGTGGCGGGGGTTCTATGCCAAACTCAGCGACTTTCGGGCTTGCCTAACAGGATTTATGCTCCCCTTGTCACCCAGCTTGCTTACTACCCTCGCCGCCGCCTGCTTGTATGCCGCTGCGACCTTTTATCAGGGCACTCGCCTGGCTTCCGGCGCCAAGGCCAACAAACGCCTGCTGGTCACGCTCGGCGTGCTCGCCGTATTGGCCCACAGCGCCAGCCTGCTGACCCACCTGCTGACCCCGATCGGCCTGGGCCTGGACTTCTTCAGTGCCGCCAGCCTGATTGCCGTGGCGGTCATCGCGCTGACCCTGCTGGCCTGCTCGCGCATTCCGGTGGAGAACCTGCTGGTGCTGCTGTTCCCGCTGGGCGCCCTGACGGTGCTGCTGGCACAATTTGCCCCGGCCGGTACGGTGCAGGTCATCGACGAGGAGCCGGGCATTCTCGCCCACATCCTGCTGTCGATCCTGGCCTATGGCATGTTCACCATCGCGGTGTTCCAGGCCTTGCTGCTACTGGTGCAAGACCACCAGCTCAAGCACAAGCACCCTTCCGGGCTGATCAAGAACTTCCCGCCACTGCAAACCATGGAAAGCCTGCTGTTCGGCTTCCTGTGGGCCGGCTGGACGCTGTTGTCGCTGTCGCTGATTTCCGGCTGGCTGTTCGTCGAGAACCTGTTCGCCCAGCACCTGGTGCACAAAACCCTGCTGGCCTGCCTGGCCTGGGTCGTGTTCAGCGTGCTGCTGTGGGGGCGCAACCGCCTCGGCTGGCGCGGGCACAAAGCCATTCGCTGGACCTTGGCCGGTTTCTGCCTGCTGATGCTGGCGTACTTCGGCAGCAAACTGGTTCGTGAATACATCCTGCATATCTGACGGGCGGCATTAATGGACGACTTGCCCATAGGGCCGATGCTCGCGGTAATCACCCTGCTGATTTTATGGTCGGGGTTGTTTACCGCCATCGAAGCGGCACACCAGCATTTGCTGGCACAGCGCACCGCGACGCGTTCCAGCGACAAGCCGGTGGCCAAACTCAGCTTCCCCCTGGCCAGCCTGATTTTCTGCAATACCCTGTGTCGTGCACTGGTGGTGGTCATCAGCACCTTGCTGGCCATTTTCACCTGGGCCGAAAACGGTCCGTGGGCTGCTTGCGTCGGCGCTGGCGCCATTTTGCTGGTGTTTTGCGACTACCTGCCGCGCGCCCTCGCCGCCCGCTATACGGATGCCATCCTCGCCCAAGGCAACAACCTGCTGCGCGTACCGCTGAAAATCATCTATCCGGCGGCGTGGCTGCTCAGCACCCTCAGCCAGTCGCTGCTACGGCCGTTTGCCCGCAAGACCAAAGTGGTGCAACAGAGTGAGGACGACCTGCCGACTGAGCGCCAGGACGCGCCCGAAGTTGCCGCCAACCGCCCGCACTCGCTGTCGGGCATTCACGCGCTGGACAACATCACGGTCAATGACATCCTGGTGCCCCGCAGTGAAGTGGACGGCATCAACCTCGACGATCCCATCGACGAGATCATCGAGCAACTGCGCCGCAACAACCGCACGCGCCTGCCGGTGTTCCACAGCGACATCAACCAGGTCGAAGCCGTCCTTAATACCCGGCACATCCTGCATTTGCTGCACGATGCGAGCCTGACCAGGGAAGCCCTGCTCGCGGCCAGCCATGAACCGTACTTCGTGCCGGAAAGCACGCCACTGCAATTGCAACTGCTCAATTTCCACAAGCAGCAACGACGCCTGGGCATGGTGGTCGACGAATACGGCGAAGTGCTGGGTATCGTTACCCTGGAAGACATTCTCGAAGAAATCGTCGGCGAGTTCGAAAGCCAGCACAGCCTGGACAACCCGCACATTCATCCGCAGGCCGATGGGCGACTGGTGGTTGATGGCGCCGCGTCCATCCGCGAGCTGAACAAAAGCCTCGGCTGGCACCTGCCCAGCGACGGCCCGAAAACCCTGAACGGCTTGGTCACCGAGGCGCTGGAGACCATTCCCGATTGCGCGGTGTGCCTGAAGATCGGTCGCTACCGCCTGGAGATTCTCGAGACCGAGGACAACCGGGTTACGCGGGTGCTGATCTGGCAGACCAGCTCGATGCCTGTCCTTATCTAACACTCGTACACTTCCCTGTGGCGAGGGGGCTTGCCCCCGTTGCGCTTCGAAGCAGCGCAAAACCATGCAACCACACTTCATCTGACGCACCGAGACCGCCAGCTTCACGACTGCGTCGCAGCCGAACGGGGGCAAGCCCCCTCGCCACAATGTGTTCGCAATGCCTCTTGTTCGATCGTTAGCCACCTTCCTATAATCACTGCGCTTACCCAAGCCCCGCCGGGCCCGTGCTTACCCCGCACTTCGCTGCTTCCGGTCGGTCCATCAGTAATGTCCGCAACAAACCGACGACTGTTCCTACCTGAAACAGCGACCGTGCCCTCACCCACATCCCTGGGTTCTCGACCATAATAATTCGCTCCACTGGAGCCCATGACTGTCAGGGATAACCGCATGACGACCAGCACGACCTATAGCGACGCCACACCGGCGCAACCGACGAACTCCACGGCCCGCGTGGCCACCGCGAGCTTCATCGGCACCGCGATCGAGTTCTACGACTTCTACGTCTATGCCACTGCCGCCGCACTGGTGATTGGCCCGGTGTTTTTTCCGCAAACCTCCGGCACAGCCCAGATGCTCTCGGCGTTTCTCACGTTTGGCATCGCCTTCCTGGCGCGCCCACTGGGTTCGGCACTATTTGGCCACTTTGGCGACCGCATCGGACGCAAATCGACCCTGGTCGCTTCGCTCCTGCTGATGGGTGTGTGCACCACGCTGATCGGCGTGTTGCCGGGGTACGACAGCATTGGCGCCTGGGCACCGATCCTGCTTTGCGTCCTGCGCTTCGGCCAGGGCCTGGGGCTGGGTGGCGAATGGGGTGGCGCTGCGTTGCTGGCCACGGAGAACGCACCTAAAGGAAAACGCGCCTGGTTCGGCATGTTCCCGCAACTGGGGCCATCCATTGGTTTTCTGGCGGCCAATGGCCTGTTCCTGACCTTGGCCGTGGTGCTGGACGATGAACAATTCCGCTCATGGGGCTGGCGTATTCCGTTCCTGCTCAGCGCTGTACTGGTGATGGTCGGCCTGTACGTTCGCCTCAAGCTGCACGAAACCCCGGTGTTCGCCAACGCCATGGCGCGCCAGGAACGGGTGAAGATCCCGTTGTTCGAGCTGTTCGGCCAATATTGGGCACCGGTATTGCTGGGCGCCGGTGCGATGGTGGTGTGCTACGCGCTGTTCTATATCTCCACCGTGTTTTCCCTCAGCTACGGCGTGGCCACACTCGGCTACAGCCGCGAAACCTTCCTCGGCCTGCTGTGCTTCGCCGTGCTGTTCATGGCCGCGGCCACCCCGCTGTCGGCCCTGGCCAGCGACCGTTATGGGCGCAAACCGGTGCTGATCGTCGGTGGCGTGCTGGCGATCCTGTCCGGGTTTCTCATGGAGCCGCTGCTGACCCACGGTTCGACCTGGGGTGTGGCGTTGTTCCTGTGCATCGAACTGTTCCTGATGGGCGTGACCTTTGCGCCGATGGGCGCGCTGTTGCCAGAGCTGTTCCCCACTCACGTGCGCTACACCGGTGCCTCGGCGGCCTACAACCTGGGCGGGATTGTCGGCGCCTCAGCGGCGCCGTTCTTCGCGCAGAAACTGGTGGCGATGGGTGGTTTGAATTATGTCGGCGGGTATGTGTCCGGGGCGGCGGTACTGAGTTTGATTGCGGTGCTGTGCCTTAAAGAGACCCGGCATAACGATTTGAACCGCATTGACTGACAGACCGCTTTCGCTGGCAAGCCAGCTCCTACAGGGTTTGGTGTCATTCACAAAACAGCTGTACGACACATAACCCGTGGGAGCTGGCTTGCCAGCGATGGGTCCCCACTGACAAAACGAAAACCTCAACTTTTCTCCCACCCATTGTCACCTCGCTCTACGCGCACCCGCTCATCCCCGCTATACTTCCCGGCTTTTCCTGAATAAATGCCAATAGGGTCCCGCCGCGCATGGATAAGACCTACCAGCCGCACGCCATTGAAACTTCCTGGTACAACACCTGGGAGTCAGAGAATTATTTCGCCCCGCAAGGCGCGGGCGACTCCTACACCATCATGATCCCGCCGCCGAACGTCACCGGCAGCTTGCACATGGGTCACGGCTTCAACAACGCGATCATGGACGCCCTGATCCGTTTCCGCCGCATGCAGGGTCGCAACACCCTGTGGCAGCCGGGCACCGACCACGCCGGTATCGCTACGCAGATGCTGGTGGAGCGTCAGCTCGAAGCCAAAGGCCAGAACCGTCACGATCTGGGTCGCGAGAAATTCCTCGAGAAAGTCTGGGAATGGAAAGATGAGTCCGGCGGCAACATCAGCCGTCAGATCCGTCGTCTCGGTTCGTCTGTAGATTGGAGCCGCGAGCGCTTCACCATGGACGACGGCCTCTCGGAAGCCGTGAAAGAAGCGTTCGTACGCCTGCACGAAGACGGCCTGATCTACCGCGGCAAGCGCCTGGTCAACTGGGACACCAAGCTGCATACAGCGATTTCCGACCTCGAAGTGGAAAACCACGACGAGAAAGGTTTCCTGTGGAACCTGAAGTACCCGCTGGCCGACGGCGCCAAGACCGCTGAAGGCAACGACTTCCTGATCGTCGCGACCACTCGCCCGGAAACCATGCTCGGCGACTCCGCCGTCGCGGTTAACCCGAACGATGAACGCTACAAAGCCCTGATCGGCAAATTTGTCGAGCTGCCACTGGTTGGCCGCCGCATCCCGATCATCGCCGACGATTACTGCGACCCTGAATTCGGCACCGGCTGCGTGAAGATCACCCCGGCCCACGACTTCAACGACTATGAAGTCGGCAAGCGCCACAACCTGCCGCTGCTGAACATCTTCGACAAGAACGCCGCTGTCCTGCCGGCCTGCCAGGTGTTCAACCTCGACGGCACGCTGAACGAAAGCATCGACGGCAAGATCCCGGCTGAATACGCCGGCCTTGACCGCTTCGAAGCGCGCAAGCAAATCGTCGCGGCATTCGACGCTGCCGGCTTGCTGGTCAGCGTCGACGATCATGGCCTGAAAGTGCCGAAAGGCGATCGCTCCGGCACCATTATCGAGCCTTGGTTGACCGATCAGTGGTACGTCTCCACCAAGCCATTGGCCGAGCCTGCGATAGCTGCCGTTGAAGACGGTCGCATCCAGTTCGTGCCGAAACAGTACGAAAACATGTACTTCTCGTGGATGCGCGACATCCAGGACTGGTGCATCAGCCGCCAGCTGTGGTGGGGCCACCGGATTCCGGCCTGGTACGATGAGTCGGGCAAAGTCTACGTCGGTCGCGACGAAGCCGAAGTGCGTACCAAGCACAACCTCGGCGCCGACGTATCGCTGCAACAGGACAACGACGTTCTCGACACTTGGTTCAGCTCGGGCCTATGGACGTTCTCTACCCTGGGCTGGCCGGAAAAAACCGAATTCCTGAAGAAATTCCACTCTACCGACGTGCTGGTGACTGGCTTCGATATCATTTTCTTCTGGGTTGCCCGGATGATCATGCTCACCATGCATTTGGTGAAAAACGAAGACGGCACGCCTCAGGTTCCGTTCAAGACCGTGTACGTGCACGGCCTGGTGCGCGATGGCCAGGGCCAGAAGATGTCCAAGTCCAAGGGCAACGTCCTGGACCCGCTGGACATCATCGACGGTATTGAGCTGGAAGAACTGGTGCAGAAACGCACCTCCGGCCTGATGCAGCCGAAACTGGCGAAGAAGATCGAAAAGCAGACCCGCGACGAGTTCGCCGAAGGCATCGCCAGCTACGGTACCGACGCCCTGCGCTTCACGTTCTGCTCGCTGGCGTCCACCGGTCGTGACATCAAGTTCGACATGGGCCGCGTCGAAGGCTATCGCAACTTCTGCAACAAGATCTGGAACGCGGCGCGCTACGTGCTGGACAAGGGCGAAGACTGCGGCCAGAACGGCGAAGCCTACGAGCTGTCCCTGGCGGATCGCTGGATCATCTCGCAGTTGCAGCGCACCGAAGCCGAAGTGACCCGTCAGCTCGACCAGTTCCGCTTCGACCTGGCCGCGCAAGCCCTGTATGAGTTTATCTGGAACCAGTATTGCGACTGGTACCTGGAACTGTCCAAGCCTGTGCTGTGGGACGAGAACGCGCCGGTCGAACGCCAGCGCGGCACCCGTCGCACCCTGGTTCGGGTGCTGGAAGTCGCCCTGCGCCTGGCGCACCCGTTCATGCCGTTCATCACCGAAGAAATCTGGCAGCGCATCGCGCCGCTGGCCGGTATCGAAGGCAAGACGATCATGCTGCAACCTTGGCCAGTGGCCAACGAAGAGCGCATCGATCCGGCCGCCGAAGACGACATCGAATGGCTCAAGGGGCTGATGCTCGGCACCCGTAACATTCGTGGCGAAATGAACATCGGCCCGGGTAAACCGCTGCCGCTGTTCCTGAAGAACGTCAGCGTCGAGGATCAGCGTCGCCTGACCGAGAACGAGGCCTTGCTGAAGAAGCTGGCGCGCCTGGAGTCGATCACCGTATTGGCGGCGGGTGAGGAAGCACCGCTGTCGGCCACCGCGCTGGTCGGCGAGATGGAAGTGCTGGTGCCAATGGCCGGCCTGATCGACAAAGGTGCGGAACTGGCGCGTCTGGACAAGGAAATCCAGCGTCTGCAAGGTGAAGTACAACGCGTCGGCGGCAAGCTGTCCAACGCCGGTTTCGTTGACAAGGCCCCGGCCGAAGTCATCGAGAAAGAACGCGCCAAACTGGCCGAAGCCGAACAGGCTTTGGGCAAGCTGGCCGAGCAGCATGCGCGGATTGCCAGCCTGTAACGGCAAATCGCAATCAACAAGGGAGGCCATTTGGGCCTCCCTTTTTTGTCCCCCGCTTTTTTGTAGGAGCTGGCTTGCCAGCGAATCGCCCGAATAATCACCGCCGACCTCAAGATCCCCTTCGCCGGCGAACCGGCGCCTACAAAAAGCCTGTTCAGCTACCGGGCGATAGATGTGGGACAATGGCCGCCACTTTCAGCCATACCCGAATCGAACACAGCCATGACCGCCCCCCGCACACCCAAACCTGCGCGCAAGAAGCCTGACTCCGCGACCCCGGCCAAAGCCGTGGAACCCCGCGAGAAGGCCAGCCTGCACCCGCGCAACCGCCACCAGGGTCGCTACGACTTCCCGGCGCTGATCAAAAGCACGCCGGAATTGAAGAAGTTCGTGATCATCAATCCCTACGGCAAGGAAAGTATCGACTTTGCCAGCCCGGATGCAGTCCGCGTGTTCAATCGGGCGCTGCTCAAGGCGTTCTATGGCATTCAACATTGGGACATCCCGGCGGACTACCTCTGCCCACCTGTACCGGGCCGAGCCGATTATGTGCACTTCCTGGCCGATTTGCTGGCCAGCATGAACGATGGCAAGGTCCCGCGCGGCGCAATTGTCAATGTGCTGGACATCGGCATGGGCGCCAACTGTGTTTATCCGCTGATCGGCAATAGCGAGTACCGCTGGCACTTCCTCGGCTCGGAGATCGACCCGACGGCCGTAGCTGCTGCCAGAGCCATCGTCCAGTCCAATGATCTGAATAAGGTTATCCAACTGCGCCAGCAGGAAAATCGAAAGCACATCCTGATCGGCCTGCTGGAGCCGGGCGAACGCTTTGACCTGACCATGTGCAACCCGCCGTTCCACGCTTCGCTGGAAGAAGCGACCAAGGGTAGTGAGCGCAAATGGCGCGCCCTGGGCCGTGCCGATCCGAAACGCAAACTGCCGGTGCTGAACTTCGGGGGCCAATCCGCCGAGCTGTGGTGTGAAGGTGGCGAGGCGCGCTTTGTGACACAACTGATCGCCGAGAGCGCGAACTTCCAACATAAAGTGCTGTGGTTCAGCACACTGGTATCGAAGGCGTCGAACCTGCCCGCCATCGAAACCGCCCTGAAGAAGGCCGGCGTGCTGGAAAGCCAAGTGGTGGAAATGTCTCAGGGGCAGAAACAGAGCCGCTTCGTCGCCTGGACCTTCCAAACCAAGTCCGAGCAGCAGATATGGCGCCGCGAGCGCTGGGTTCGTTAAGTTTCTACGAAACAGGCAGGCACAAAAAAACCGTGCCCGGATCGCTCCGGCGCACGGTTTTTTTTAACAAGTCTTACTTGTTAACAGCGTCGGTCAGGCCTTTGGCCACAACCAGCTTGATCACTTTCTTGGCAGCGATTTCGATGGCAGCGCCAGTCGAAGGGTTGCGGCCGGTACGGGCAGGGCGCTCAGTCACTTTCAGTTTGCCGATACCTGGCAGAGTGATTTCGCCGCCGTTTTCCAGCTGATCGGCAACGATTTGGCCCAGTTGGTCCAGAGCGTTACGCGCGGTGGTTTTCGGCGCGTCGATAGCTTCAGCGATGTCGGCGATCAGTTGGTCTTTAGTAAGAGCCATGTAGTGTTCCTTCCCTATCAAATTCATATGGATTGCAGAGTGCAATGTCAGCCATCGAGCCCGATCTTTTGGATCCGGCACCCTCGGCCAAATAACCGCGGGATCGGGGTTATAGATACCGAAATCAGGGTTTGGTTCGACCTGACAAATGCTGACTGCACGCTTAACGCAGTGACTTCGCGCAAGACCGGGCAAAGCTAGCACACAGACGTGGAAATATCCGCCTCTAGCTACCCATTTGGTCAGCTTTATTGCGCTAAAACAGGAAAAAAACGCATAAGCGCCGCCGGTCACCCCCGAATTACCCCACAACCCGCGCCAAAACCAATGGGTGCGGTACACTGAGCGCTTTTTCGGGGGAGCACGCCCTCCTCTCTTCATTCAGCCGAGAAGCCCATGCCGATCCGTCATTGCATCGTCCACCTGATCGACAAAAAACCCGACGGCACACCCGCAGTTCTCCACGCTCGTGACTCTGAACTGGCTGAGTCCGCCGCCATCGAGAACATGCTCGCCGACCTCAACGAAAGCTATAACGCCAAACAGGGTAAAGCCTGGGGCCTGTTCCATCCGGAATCCGGCGCGTTCCCGTTCAGCGGCTGGCTGAAGGAATACCTCGAGGGCGGCCAGGACTTCACCGCGTTCAGCCGCGTGGCGGTCGAACATCTGCAAAAGCTGATGGAGGAATCGAACCTGTCGGTCGGCGGCCACGTTCTGTTCGCCCACTATCAGCAAGGCATGACCGACTACCTGGCCATCGCCCTGCTGCACCACAGCGAAGGCGTGGCCGTGACCGACGAACTGGACGTGACCCCGTCCCGTCACCTGGACTTGGGCCAGTTGCACCTGGCGGCGCGGATCAACGTGTCCGAGTGGCAGAACAACAAGCAATCCAAGCAGTACATTTCGTTCATCAAAGGCAAGAACGGGAAAAAGGTTTCGGAGTATTTCCGCGACTTCATCGGCTGCCAGGAAGGGGTCGACGGCCCGGGTGAAACCCGCACGTTGCTCAAGGCCTTCAGTGACTTCGTTGAAAGTGAAGACCTGCCGGAAGACGATGCCCGCGAAAAGACCAAGACCCTGGTGGACTACGCCAGCAGCCAGGCCAAGCTTGGCGAGCCGATGGGTCTGGAAGAACTCTCGGGCCTGATTGACGAAGAACGTCCGAAGGCGTTCTACGATCACATTCGCAACAAGGATTACGGCCTGTCGCCGGAAATCCCGGCGGATAAACGCACCCTTAACCAGTTCCGCCGCTTCACCGGCCGCGCCGAAGGGCTGTCGATCAGTTTCGAAGCGCACTTGCTGGGCTCGAAGATCGAGTACGACGAAGAAGCCGGCACGCTGATCATCAAGGGCCTGCCGACCTCGCTCACCGATCAACTGAAGCGACGCAACTGATGCTCGGCGGCGTACTGAAGAAGGTCCTGCTGATCCTGCTGGTGGTCGTCGTTTACCAGAACTGGGGCAAGATCGAGCGGGTGTTCAATCCTTCGCAGGTGGTGTCCGAGCAGACGCAGGCCAAGGCCAATGTGGTGCTCTACGCCACCGAGTGGTGTGGGTATTGCAAACTGACCCGGCGCTTTCTCGATCAGAAAGGCATTCCGTACAAGGCGTTCGATATCGAGAAGGATGCGGTCGCGCGCAAGGACTATGAGGCGCTGGGTGGCGGCGGGATTCCGATCATTGATGTGAACGGCACGTTGATTCGTGGATATGACCCGGATGCGATTCTGGCTGCACTGAAATAATCCGGAACATCATTGCAAAATCCAAAGGCCCCTTCGCCGGCAAGCCGGCTCCTACAAGGGACCTTGGCTCCCCGCCTCCCCTTTAATTGGATGGCTAGCCAGCGAAGACGGTGGTTCAGCCGACAGATGCGATGACTGATACATCGCTTTCGCTGGCAAGCCAGCTCCTACAAGGGTTGCATCTACTGGGCTTCGATGCGAAAGCCCAATCGCGGGAAGTGCACATGCACCACGCCGCCACGTTCATCCTGGCGGCGTACGATCAACTCTTCGCTGCCGGCAAACAACAATTCCCCCGCCACCGGATCAACGCCGTAATCCGTGGCCGCAATCACTACGTGTTGCCCCGCCTTGAATCCATTGGGATCGACAAACTGCTCGTCCGGCAAGGCCGCCGGTGTGGACGTACGCGCCACTTCCAGCGCCTCTTCGGAACTCATCTCGCTAAACGCGCCATGGCCAAAGCCCAACACCCGTGCGTGCCACGCGCTCACCGCCGGATAAGCGTTGACCAGCGGTGCGGTCACCGGCGTGGCCTTGAGGAACCACAGGCAATGGGCCAGGGCGAAGTCGGCTATCGATGGCTCGCCGAACAGGAAGTCGCCGTCCTCGCGCTGCAACTGCTGCTCCAGCCGCGACATGAGGGTGGGCCATTGATGCTTGGCCTGCTCGGCGGACAACTTGGTCGCACTACCGCCACTGAACAATCCGGCGCGATCGGCGATGAACGCCTTGATCGCTTCGGGCGGCAAACTGCCGAAACGCACGGCAATTGATTCGGGCTGGAAGACCAGGCTCACCGCATGCTGGAACACCACTGAATCAGCCCAGGCAGCGAATGACGCAGCAACCATTTCCTGTCCTTGCGGGAAGAACGCCGGCAAGGCTTTTTCCTGCTCCAGGCGTCGGGCAATCAACGCGGTGTCGCAGTAAATATCGGCACCAATCTGCAGCACCGGCGTCTTGCGATAGCCACCGGTCAGCGCCGTGAGATCGGGTTTTGGCATCACCGGCGAGATCTTCACCGAACGCCAGGACAGGCCCTTGAAGCCCAGCAGCAAGCGGGCCTTTTCGGCAAAAGGGGACGTCGGGTAATGATGCAGGATCAACTCGGACATGCTCGGCTCCGCCGCAAGAATCAGGAGCCCGCAGCTTAGCGTGCAATCGGTTGGCAGCCTACCGATCTGCCTGATGGGAACTTATCAGTCAGAGTGATAAGCCAACAGCGGCACTCGCCACCAGGCATTCCTTGGCGCTCTTCTTGAGTTTTTTGATCAGCCGTTCCTGGCGCAGGGCATCGCCCTTATCGCGACAACGCTCGGTATAGACCAGTGCCATCGCCGGGCTGGACAGAAAGAACCGCGCACCCTTACCGCTTTGATGCTTGGCAAAACGGCGCACGGGATCGTCGCTGATTCCGCAATAAAGCGAACCGTTGGCCGCACGAACGAGGTAGACGAACCAGGGTTTGCTCGCGGGCATTTCGTCTTCGGCAAGGTTTTCGCTGAGGGTGTTCACGTCACGTTCAAGGCTTGTAGGAAAACAAGCCGCGATCTTATCAGCGACTGGCCTGGAATGCCTTCAACCCCTTCAACGCCTGGGCGCGAACGGCATTGCGCACCAGTGGCGACCAGCCCAGCAACAGGCCTTTGAAACCCAGTGCCTGACGCGACCAGGCCCACAGGTCGAAACGGTCGTGGTGCTCGCAAATCTTGCCGTCGCGAAAGACGAAGCGCGCCTGGATGTCGTTGATCACGATATTGCCAGTCTGGCTGAACAGGTACGTCGCGACCCAATGCGCGCCACCGCTGCGCTCGTCGACGCGGACATTATCGAAGGTCAGGGAAAAGTCCTTGGCCCGGGTGGTGAGCATGCGCCACATGTCGGCGGCATCGCGACCGCGCAGTTCGCCGAACGCCGGGTCACTGAACACCACGTCATCGGTGTAGCAAGCCGCCATGGCTTCGGCATCCAAGCGCTGGAAGGCCTGGTAGAAGCGGGTGATCACTGCGCTGTGGGCATCACTCATGGACAAGCTCCGTTCGATGGAAGAATGCCTGCACAATAATCTGCAAATGTGTTGAACACTATCGGCATTCGTACGCCGAATACCGACAGTGTCGGGCTTCAGACCTTTTCGCTTTCTACCTGTACGTAGAGCGCGCGACCGGCACCCAATCCCGCGATGATCGCGCCAGTACCAATGACCGCGAAGATCCAGCCAACGGCATTCCAGCCGCCGGTCCAGTCATGCACGATGCCGACCGCGAACGGCCCCATGGACGCCAGGGTGTAGCCGAAGCCTTGCGCCATGCTCGACAGGTTTGCCGCCACGTGGGAATCGCGCGAGCGCAGCACGATCAGGGTCAATGCCAGGCTGAACGTGGCCCCCTGCCCCAGGCCCAGCACAATCGCCCAGCCCCACAAACCTTCGATCGGTGCATACAGGCAACCGAACAAACCACCGAGGGTCAGCGCCATCACGATCACGATGGCCAGCCGCTGGTCCTTGCCGCGCGTCGCCAGCCACGGTGCTGCCAGTGAGCTGACCAACTGCACGATCACCGAACCGGACAGCACCAGCCCGGCCTGGGTCGGGGTCAGGCCACGGCCGATGAGGATCGACGGCAACCAGCCGAACACGATGTAGGCCAGCGACGATTGCAGGCCCATGTACAAGGTCACTTGCCAGGCCAGCGGATCACGCAGTAAGCCTCGCACGCGATAGGCGACGTTGTGGGTGCCGTGCTTCTGGCCGGTTTGCGGTAGCCAGAACAACGCCGCGGCCAGCGCCGGAATGACCCAGAAGCCGAGGCCCATGGCCCAGCTGTTGTCGAAGTGCTCGCTCAGCGGCACGGTCGAACCCGCCGCCATCGCCGCGCCCAGGCACAGCGCCATGGTGTAGACGCCGGTCATGGTCCCGGCCTGTTTCGGGAAATCACGCTTGACGATGCCCGGCAGCAACACGCCGATCACGCCGATGCTGGCACCCGCCAGAACGCTGCCAGCGAACAGGCCGATTTCGCCGAAGGAGCTGCGCAGAATGATCCCGCCGGCGAGGGTCAGCAGGATGCCGAGCACCACCCGTTCGGCGCCGAAACGCCGTGCCAGCAACGGTGCCAACGGCGCGAACAGGCCCAGACACAGCACCGGCAGCGTGGTCAGCAAACCGGCCTGAGAAGCCGACAAGCCAAGGGATTTCGACACTTCGCTGAGCATCGGCGCCATGCTCGACAGCGCCGGGCGCAGGTTCAGCGCCACCAGGATCAACCCCAGCAGCAACAGCCACGGCCGGCGCAGGACGGGGTGGGTTTGCTGCACCTGATCGTCATCGGCTTCGGCGTCGATCAGCAGCTCTTCGAGCTCGGCCGTGCGCTTGTACGGTGATGGTTCAAGGCTGGACATGTGGTTCTCGGTTTCACGGTTCATTGATCAACTGCCTCGACAGGGCTTTGGCCCGTTCCGGGTCGCGTTGTTCGACGGCATCGAGCAGCTCGATGTGCAAGTCGAACACTTCCTGGCGGCGGGGAGTGATGTTCAGGCAGTGGCGCAATTGGGCGCCGACCACGCTGGAGAAGTAGCGATATAACTCGCTGAGTGTGGGGTTGTGCGCGGCGTCCACCAGACGGCGGTGGAACACCAGGTCGCAAGCGATGTAGGTGTCGAGGTCGCCGTGGTAGTGGCTGCCGCTGACGCCGAGCGCTTCGCGCAAGGCGATCAGGTCTTCATCCGAGCGACGCAGGGCCGCCAGGCCGATGGCCTCGACTTCGAGGATATGCCGGGTTTCCCGCGCCTGTTCGCGCGAACAACTGGACAACGCCTTCAAGGTGTCCAGCGGATCGACCACCGCGCGCAGATAGCTGCCGTCGCCCTGGCGGATTTCGATGAGCCCGGAAAACGCCAACACGCGCATGGCTTCGCGCACGGTGTTGCGGCTGATGCCCAGTTCGGCGGACAGCTCGGGTTCGGTGGGCAGGCGCTGGCCGACGGCCCAGGTACCTTGGGTGATGCGCAGGCGCAATTGGTCCAGAGCCTGGTCGACCAGAGATCGTTTAACGAGTGGAGAAATGTCTGACATGGAATTCACCCTTTCATCCAATCATAGGATGAATTTTCTGACATGGTAGTCAGACCGCGTCCAACACACAACCCTCCAACGTGCTGCGCATTCCCTTTGTAGGAGCTGGCTTGCCAGCGAAGGCGGTGGTTCAGGCACCTGCGATGTTGAACAGGAGATTGCCTTCGCTGGCAAGCCAGCTCCTACAAGGAATGGTGGTGCATCAGGCAAAAATAAACCCGGAACGATGTCCGGGTTTATTTCAGTGCCTGGCTGGGATCAATGCAGGATCTGGCTCAGGAACAGTTTGGTGCGTTCATTCTGCGGGTTATCGAAGAAGTCGTTTGGCGCGGCCTGTTCGACGATTTCGCCCTTGTCCATGAAGATAACGCGGTTGGCCACGGTGCGGGCGAAGCCCATTTCGTGGGTCACGCAGAGCATGGTCATGCCGTCTTCAGCGAGGCCGATCATGGTGTCCAACACCTCTTTCACCATTTCCGGATCGAGGGCCGAGGTCGGTTCGTCGAACAGCATGATTTTCGGTTTCATGCACAGCGCACGGGCAATCGCCACACGCTGCTGTTGACCGCCGGACAACTGCCCCGGGAATTTATGCGCCTGCTCCGGAATGCGTACGCGCTCCAGATAATGCATGGCGATTTCCTCGGCCTTGCGCTTGGGCATCTTGCGCACCCACATCGGCGCCAGGGTGCAGTTCTGCAGGATGGTCAGGTGCGGGAACAGGTTGAAATGCTGGAACACCATGCCGACTTCACGGCGGATTGCTTCGATCTGTTTGAGGTCGTTGGTCAGTTCCACGCCATCGACCACGATGCGGCCCTGCTGGTGTTCTTCCAAGCGATTGAGGCAGCGGATGGTGGTGGACTTGCCCGAACCCGACGGGCCGCAGAGAACGATACGCTCGCCCTGCTTGACGTTGAGGTTGATGTCCTTGAGTACGTGAAACTGGCCGTACCATTTGTTCACGCCCTGCATCTGAATAATGCCTTCAGGGTTTGCAGGCTGCTTGATTGCTTCGCTCATCACAAAACTTCCTAAATTGGGTAGCGACTCAGCGCTTGTGGCCAGTGTCGAGCTTGCGTTCCAGATGCATGGAATAGCGCGACATACCAAAACAGAAAATCCAGAACACCAGGGCGGCGAACACATAGCCTTCGGTGGCCATGCCCAGCCATTTCGGATCGGCAGCCGCTTGCTTGACGCTGTTGAGCAGGTCGAACAAGCCGATGATGATCACAAGGCTGGTGTCCTTGAACAGTGCAATGAACGTGTTGACGATGCCGGGAATCACCAGCTTCAGGGCTTGCGGCAGAATTACCAGGCCCATGCTGCGCCAGTAACCCAGGCCCATCGCCGCGGCCGCTTCGTACTGACCTTTGGGAATCGCTTGCAGGCCACCGCGCACCACTTCGGCGACGTAGGCCGACTGGAACAGGATCACGCCGATCAGAGCCCGCAGCAGCTTGTCGAAGTTCATGCCTTCGGGCAGGAACAGCGGTAGCATCACCGAAGACATGAACAGCACCGTGATCAATGGCACGCCGCGCCAGAACTCGATGAAGGTCACGCAGACCACGCGAATCGCCGGCATGTTCGAACGACGACCCAATGCCAGGACAATCCCCAGCGGCAACGCCCCGGCAATGCCGACGGTGGCGATCACCAGGGTCAGCATCAGGCCGCCCCACTGGCTGGTCGAGACGTTGGTCAGGCCGAAGATGCCGCCATGTAACAGGAAGTAGGCAAAGATCGGGTACAGCACCAGGAAGCTCAGCCCGTACACCGCTTTATGGTGAAAGCGCGAGATGAACAACGGCGCCACGCCGACAATCGCCAGCCACACCGTCAGGTCCACGCGCCAGCGCAGTTCCGGCGGGTAGTAGCCGTACATGAACTGGCCGAAGCGCTGCTCGATGAACACCCAGCAGGCGCCAGCCTTGGTGCAGTCGGCGCGGGTCGTGCCGACCCAGTTGGCGTCGAGGATGGCCCAGTGCAGGATCGGCGGCACCACCAGGTAGATGAGGTAGAACGCAAACAGGGTCAGCAGGGTGTTGAGCCAACTGGAGAACATGTTCGCGCGCATCCACGCCACCACACCGATGCTACTGCTCGGTGGGGGCATGTCAGGTTTGAAAGTATGAGTGCTCATGCGCTTTTCCTTACCGCTCGATCAGCGCAATGCGCTTGTTGTACCAGTTCATCAGCAGGGAAATGCTGATACTGATCGCCAGGTACACACTCATGGTGATCGCAATCACCTCGATAGCCTGGCCGGTCTGGTTGAGCACGGTCCCGGCAAACAGCGAGACCATTTCCGGGTAGCCAATACCGGCCGCCAGCGAGGAGTTCTTCGCCAGGTTCAGGTATTGGCTGGTCAGCGGTGGAATGATCACGCGCAGGGCTTGCGGGATGATCACCTTGCGCAGGGTCGGACCGTTGCGAAGGCCCAGGGAATGCGCCGCTTCGGTCTGGCCGTGGCTGACCGACTTGATGCCCGAACGCACGATCTCGGCGATGAACGCCGCGGTGTACACGGTCAGGGCCAAGGTCAGCGCCAGCAGTTCCGGGATCAATACCCAGCCACCAACGAAGTTGAAGCCTTGCAGCTTCGGCAGCTCCCAGTGCAGCGGCGCGCCGAAGATCAACGCGCACAGCGCCGGGATCGCCAGGATCAACGCCAGGCCGGTCCAGAACTTATGGAACGGCACGCCGGTCGCTTCGAAGCGCTTGTTGGCCCAGCGGCTCATCATCACGATAGCCACGATGGCCACCACGACGCTGACCACGAACGGCCAGAAACCGTCCGCCATCTTCGCGGCCGGCATGTTCAGGCCACGGGCGCTGACAAAGAAGGTGTCACCGAAGTTGTGACTGTTGCGCGGCCCCGGCATGGTCAGGAATACCGCGAAGTACCAGAACAGGATCTGCAGCAGCGGTGGAATGTTACGGAAAACTTCCACATACACCGTTGCGAGCTTGGCGATGATCCAGTTCTTCGACAGCCGTGCCACGCCGACGATGAACCCCAGGAGTGTCGCCAGGATCACGCCGATGAACGTCACCAGCAAGGTGTTGAGCAGGCCGATGACAAACACCCGGGCGTACGTGTCCGATTCGGTGTAGTCGATCAGGTGTTGAGCGATGCCGAAACCGGCACTGCGCTCCAGAAAGCTGAAGCCCGAGGTAATGCCCCGGTGCTGAAGATTGGTCTGGGTGTTATCGAACAGATACCAGCCCATCGAGACCACCGCGACAATGGTGATGATCTGGAAAAGCCACGCGCGCACTTTTGGATCGCTGAGGCTGAGCCTCTGCTTTGGTGCGCCGATTGAATTTTGCATGAAGTGCCCCGCAAATAATGGAACAGAACATCACCCGGTGGTTGGCCCACCGGGTGATAGAACCATCAGCGCACTGGTGGTGCGTATTGAATGCCGCCAGCGTTCCACAGCGCGTTCAGGCCGCGGTCGATTTCCAGTGGAGTGCTCTTGCCGAGGTTTTTCTCGAACACTTCGCCGTAGTTACCCACTTGCTTGACGATCTGCACGACCCAGTCTTTCTTCACTTTCAGGTCTTTGCCGTACTCGCCATCGGTACCCAGCAGGCGGGCAACGTCAGGGTTCTTGGTGTCTTTGGCTTCAGCTTCGACGTTCTTCGAAGTGACGCCGGCCTCTTCGGCGTTGAGCATGGCGTAGCCAACCCAACGAACGATGGCCAGCCACTCGTCGTCGCCGTTACGCACGACCGGGCCCAGCGGCTCCTTGGAAATGGTTTCCGGCAGGACCACGTAGTCCTTCGGCGCCGCCAGCTTGCTGCGCTGGGCGAAGAGCTGGGATTTGTCGGAGGTCAGCACGTCGCAACGACCGGATTCCAGCGACTTGGCGCTTTCATCGGAGGTGTCGAAGGTGATCGGGGTGTATTTCAGGCCGTTGCCGCGGAAGTAGTCGGAAACGTTCAGCTCGGTGGTGGTACCGGCCTGGATGCAGATGGTTGCACCGTCCAGTTCCTTGGCGCTTTTCACGCCGAGCTTGTTGTTGACCAGAAAGCCGATGCCGTCGTAGTAGGTGATGAAGCCCGGGAATTTCAGGCCCATGCCGGCGTCACGCGAGCTGGTCATGGTGGTGTTGCGCGACAGGATGTCGATTTCGCCGGATTGCAGCGCGGTGAAGCGCTCCTTGGCGTTCAACTGGCTGAACTTGACCTTGGTCGCGTCGCCGAAGACGGCGGCGGCTACAGCACGGCAGTAGTCAGCGTCGATACCGACGATCTTGCCGGTGGAATCCGGAACCGAGAAGCCTGGTAAGCCATCGCTGACGCCACACTGCACGAAGCCTTTCTTCATCACTGCATCCAGGGTTGCGCCCGCCTGGGCAAACCCGCTGACACCGAGTACCGCGGCTGCGGTCACGATCGCCAGGGTGGATTTCAACATCTTCATTCAAACCTCCAGTTTTGCTCTTGTTGTGTCGGAGCGTGAGTCCTGTCGCACCCTTTTGAGGCGTAGTCGACCCGTGTTGGCTTGTTTTGGGGTCAACCGACGTAAGACGTTAGCTATGAGTCTAGTAGGAGAAAATCCACGTCATGGAAAACTCACTTTCACCAGTCGGCCGAAACGGGGCGGTAGCCCTCATCACGTTCGCTACGCCTGATGCGGCCATTGGCGAACATCCATCACCGGATTCATTGCTATCCCGCAGTCCGCAGTACACTGATAGTGTTACCGCCGGGCGCGAGATGGGTTGCACCGTTCTCCCATAGCAAAGCCCGTACCACACCGCTTGCGGAAGCGGTTCAGCCGCGGGTCAATAGCAAAACTTGTACGCTTGCGACATCTTCTTAACAGATCAACCAGACGCGCCCTCGCATCACGCACTGAATGAGCGCGCACGCACAACCTTGGAGCAGACATGACCGAGCCCCTGATTCTTCAACCCGTCAAGCCGGCAGACGCCTGCGTTATCTGGCTGCATGGCCTGGGCGCTGATCGCTATGACTTCCTGCCGGTGGCCGAAGCGCTGCAGGAAACCTTGCTGACCACCCGCTTCGTTCTGCCCCAGGCACCGCATCGCCCTGTCACTATCAACGGCGGCTACGAGATGGCGAGCTGGTACGACATTCTGACCATGAGCCCGGCGCGCGCGATCAACATCGGCCAACTGGAAGAGTCGGCCAACCGCGTCATTGAATTGATCGAAGCACAGCGAGCGAGCGGAATAGACGCCTCGCGGATTTTTCTGGCAGGTTTTTCCCAGGGTGGCGCCGTGGTGCTGCACACCGCCTTCCTGAAATGGCAGGGGCCGCTGGGTGGCGTACTCGCCCTCTCCACCTATGCGCCGACCTTCAATGAACAACTGCAGTTGTCTGCCAGCCAGCAACGCATTGCAGTGCTGTTCATGCACGGCCAGTACGACAACGTGGTGCAAAACTCCATGGGCCGCAGTGCCTACGAGCACCTGAAGGGCCATGGTGTCACCGTGACATGGCAGGAATACCCAATGGAGCACGAAGTGTTACCCGAGGAAATTCGCGACATCGGCACTTGGCTCATCGAGCGCTTGCGTTAGGCATTTGCGTTTAAAAGCACCCTTTGATCATCCCACTACGCCGCGCCCGATTCTTGCATTACACTGGCCGGCGTACATTCCTTAACCAATTGATGAGATGACCGTGCTCAAAGCACTCAAGAAAATGTTCGGTAAAAGCGAGACTGAGCAACTCGCGCCAGTCCCAAGCGCTGCGTCTCACGCTCCCGGCCACCGCCCTGACGGCATCGAGCCTGAACGAGCCACCCCCACTGCGGCCCCCCGGCATGAGCCCAAGCCCGCAAAAGCAGCCCAGCCTGCGGCAGTGGCTGCCCCGGAACAACCGCACAGCGAAACGCCGAAACCTGACAAACCGCGCCGCGAACCCAAGCCCAAGGCGCCGGTCATCCCCTGGAAACTCGAAGACTTCGTCGTCGAACCCCAGGAAGGCAAAACCCGCTTCCACGATTTCAAACTCGCCCCGGAACTGATGCACGCCATCCAGGACCTCGGCTTCCCGTATTGCACGCCGATCCAGGCCCAGGTGCTGGGTTTCACCCTCGCCGGCAAAGACGCCATTGGCCGCGCCCAGACCGGTACTGGCAAAACTGCCGCGTTCCTGATCTCGATCATCACCCAGCTGTTGCAAACCCCGCCGCCGAAAGAACGCTACATGGGTGAGCCACGGGCACTGATCATTGCGCCGACCCGCGAACTGGTGGTGCAGATCGCCAAGGACGCCGCCGATCTGACCAAATACACCGGCCTCAACGTCATGACCTTTGTCGGTGGCATGGACTTCGACAAGCAACTCAAGCACCTCGAAGCCCGTCATTGCGACATCCTCGTGGCCACGCCGGGCCGCCTGCTGGACTTCAACCAGCGCGGCGACGTGCACCTGGACATGGTCGAAGTGATGGTGCTGGACGAAGCCGACCGCATGCTCGACATGGGCTTCATCCCGCAAGTGCGCCAGATCATCCGCCAGACGCCGCCGAAGGCCGAGCGCCAGACGCTGCTGTTCTCCGCGACCTTCACCGAAGACGTGATGAACCTGGCCAAGCAATGGACCACCGACCCGTCGATCGTCGAGATCGAGTCGCAGAACGTGGCCAACGAAAATGTCGAGCAGCACATCTACGCGGTGGCCGCGGCCGACAAGTACAAACTGCTCTTCAACCTGGTCAACGACAACGGTTGGGAGCGGGTCATCGTGTTCGCCAACCGCAAGGATGAAGTGCGGCGCATAGAAGAACGCCTGGTGCGTGATGGCATCAACGCCGCGCAACTGTCCGGCGACGTGCCGCAGCACAAGCGCATCAAGACCCTGGAAGGTTTCCGCGAAGGCAAGATCCGTGTCCTGGTCGCCACCGACGTGGCCGGTCGCGGCATCCACATCGATGGCATCAGCCACGTGATCAACTTCACGCTGCCGGAAGTGCCGGACGACTACGTACACCGCATCGGTCGTACCGGTCGCGCGGGCGCGGACGGTGTGTCGATCAGCTTTGCCGGTGAAGACGACTCGTACCAGCTGCCGTCCATCGAGGAAAAACTGGGACGCAAGATCAGCTGTGAAACGCCACCAACGCATCTGTTGCGGGCGGTTGAGCGTAAGCGTTCGCAATAAGCACCATTGAAATGAAAAGCGCAGCCGGCAACGGACTGCGCTTTTTTTTCGCTCGGATGTTGCCGACAGAAACTAAAAGTCCATAATGGACAAATTAGTTTACTTCGCACATCGGAGCCAAGCATGCCCAATACCCCGCAAGTGATTACCCAAGACCAGGCTCGCGAGCTGCTGGCACAGGTCGATGTGCCGCAGATCATGCGCAAACTGTTCCGCGACCTGGCGGCCGGGCAAGCCGTACAACCGGCGCAGCAAGGGGTGGAATTTCCACAGGGTGCCGGCGACTTCATCAACTACCTGGGCGTACTGGCTGAAGACGGCGTGTACGGCATCAAGACTTCGCCGTACATCGTGCGTGAACAGGGACCGTTGGTGACAGCGTGGACGCTGTTGATGTCGATGCAAACCGGCCAACCGCTGTTGCTTTGCGATGCCGGCGAACTGACCACGGCACGCACCGCCGCAACCACCGCCGTGGCCGTCGATGCCCTCGCGCCTATCCATGCGAGTCGCCTGGCCATTATCGGCAGTGGCAAAGTGGCTCAGGCGCACCTGCATTACGTGAAAGGCCTGCGCGACTGGCAAAGCATCAGCCTGTACGCGCCGAACCTGAGCGATGATGTTGAAACCGCGAGCCTGCTGAAAACCATCGAGCCGCGTGTGAACATCGTCGACAGTCGCGAAACCGCCGTTCAGGACGCCGATGTGATCATGCTCTGCACTTCGTCTGCCAGACCGGTGATAGATCCTGCGCAATTGAGCAAACCGGCGCTGATCACCTCCATCAGCACCAACGCGCCGCGTGCCCACGAAGTCCCGCCGCAGAGCCTCAACGACATGCAGGTATTCTGCGACTATCGCCTGACCACCCCGGGCTCGGCTGGTGAAATGTTGATTGCTGCCGAACAGCACGGTTGGGACAGCAGCGTGATTGCCGGCGACCTGCCGGACCTGGTCAGCGCAAAAGTGCAGCGTCCGGCGTACGACCGCCACGTGTTCTTCCGCTCCATCGGCCTGGGTCTGGAAGACATTGCGCTGGCCAATGCGATCTACCACCTGCTTCCCTAACACCACAAATGCTGTAGGAGCTGGCTTGCCAGCGATGCAGACGCTGCGGTCTATCAGACAAACCGCGGTGATGCGTTCGCCGGCAAGCCGGCTCCGACAGGAATCATCAATACCAGGAGACGTTCATGAGCCAGGCAGACTTCATCATCATCGGCGGCGGAATTGCCGGGGCTTCCACCGGTTTCTGGCTGTCGCAGCACGGCCGTGTGATCGTGCTCGAACGCGAATCCCATCCGGCCTATCACTCCACCGGACGTTCGGCGGCGCTGTTCACTGCCGCCTATGGCACGCCACAAGTGCGAGCGCTGACCCAAGCCAGCCGCGACTTCTTCGACAACCCGCCGAGCGGCTTCTGCGAACACCCGCTGCTGACCCCGCGCGGCGAAATGACCGTGGACCTGACCGGTGACCCGGACGAACTCCAAAGGCAATACCAGAGTGCAAAAACCACCGTGCCAGAGATGCAATGGCTCAATGCCGACGAAGCCTGCGCCTTGATGCCGATCCTGCGCCGGGAAAAGGTCCACGGCGCGATCTACGACCCGACCGCCAGCGACATCGACACCGATGCGCTGCACCAGGGCTATCTGCGCGGTATCCGTCGCAACCAGGGTGAAGTGCACACCGACAGCGAAGTCGTCAGCCTGAGCCGCGATAACCAAGGCACCTGGCACGTGCAGACCGGTAGCCAGACCTTCAGCGCGCCAATCATTATCAACGCCGCCGGCGCCTGGGCCGACAAGCTCGGCGAGTTGGCCGGTGCCAAGCCGCTGGGCCTGCAACCGAAACGCCGTGCCGCGTTCATCTTCGCCGGCCCTGAAGGCGTGGATATACACCACTGGCCAATGCTGGTCAGCCTCGACGAGTCCTTCTACATGAAGCCCGACGCCGGGATGTTCCTCGGCTCGCCGGCCAACGCCGACCCGGTGGAACCCCATGACGTGCAGCCCGAGGAGCTGGACATCGCCATGGGCATCTACCAGATCGAAGAAGCTACGACCCTGACCATTCGCCGCCCAACCCGTACCTGGGCCGGCTTGCGCAGCTTCGTCAGCGACGGCGACTTGCTGTCCGGTTTCGATCCACAGGTGCCGGGGCTGTTCTGGGTCGCGGCGCAAGGCGGTTATGGCATCCAGACGTCGCCGGCCATGGGCCAGGCCAGCGCAGCATTGGTACGCGGCGTCGCCCTGCCCGAAGCGCTGGGCCGTTTTGGCCTGAATGCCGACATGCTGTCCCCTGCCCGCCTCGGCTGACCCTGATCGTCAGGTGACGTGCCCCCACGATTACGGCACACTTTCAGCGCCCCTTTGATGGGGCGCTGACGCTGCCTGGAGCCCCACTCAATGAACGCCCCCGAAAAAGACTTGGCACTGGACGACACGTCCCTGGATAACTTCCACGCGATCGCCGACGCCATCGCCACGTTGTTTTTCCCCCACGCCGAAGTGGTGCTGCACGACCTGCGCACGCAAAAGGTCGACTACATCGCCAACAACCTGTCCAAGCGGGAGATCGGCGACGACTCGGCGCTCGATGACATGCTCAGCGAAGACGTCAGCGAACGAAACATCGGGCCGTACGAAAAGCTCAACTGGGATGGTCAGAAGATTCGCAGCCTGAGCACCGTGCTGCGCGACAGCGAAGAGCATCCGCTGGCGGTGCTGTGCATCAACCTGAATATTTCGCTGTTCGAGAATGCCAAGGCCGCGCTGGACCTGTTCCTGTCGCCGAGCAAGCTGATCCCGCAACCCGATTCACTGTTTCGCGATGACTGGCAGGAGCGGATCAACACCTTCCTCCACGCCTGGCTGCGCGAACGCCAACTGAGCCTGAACCTGCTGACCCGCGACCATAAGCGTGAGCTGGTGCTGGCGCTGCACGCCGAAGGCGCGTTCAAGGGCAAGAGTGCATCGAACTACGTGGCCAATGTACTGAACATGGGGCGGGCGACGGTGTACAAGCATTTGAAGGAATTGAAGGGTTAAGCACTGAGATTTGTATTGCTTGATCTGGCCTCTTCGCGAGCAAGCCCGCTCCCACACTGGATCTTCGTCTTTTGGAGATCAAGTGTGGGAGCGGGCTTGCTCGCGAAAGCGGACTATCAGTCGCCGTAGATGTCGGACTTGAAGTACTTGTCGGAAATCTTCTGGTACTCACCACTGGCACGAATGCCATCAATGGCCGTGTTCAGCTCGCTGACCAGCTCGGCATTGCCCTTGCGCACCGCAATCCCGGCACCTTCGCCCACATACTTCGGATCTTTCAGCTCCGGCCCGACAAAGGCATAACCCTGGCCACGGGGCATCGACAGGAAGTCATTGAGCGGAATGGTGTCGGCAAAAATCGCATCGAGGCGACCGGCTGCCAGGTCCATGTAGATTTCTTCGTTGTTGCTGTAGCGCTTGACGTTGATGCCCTTGGGCTCGAACACCTCAGTGGCATAACGGTCGGTGGTGGTGGCGCGCTGCACGCCGACGGTCTTGCCCTTGAGGCTCGCGTACTGGTCATCCACCACCGCGCCGTCCTTCATCACCAGGCGCGACGAGGTGAAATAGTACTTGTGGGTGAAGTCCACCGACTTCTTGCGGTCCTCGTTGATGGTCATGGACGACAGCGCCATGTCGATTTTCTTCACCTTCAGGGAAGGAATCAGACCGTCGAACTCACCTTCGACCCACACACACTTGGTCTTCATCTGTGCGCACAGGGCATTGCCGATGTCATAGTCGAAACCGACGATTTCGCCTTTGTCGGTTTTCGAGGCGAACGGTGGGTAGGCGGCTTCGATGCCGATGCGCAGGGTTTTCTCGGCGGCGAACACAGCGCTGCACGCCAACAGGCTCAGGGCCAGACCGGTGATGAGGGGGAACTTCTTCATGTTCGTTTTCTCGCGGTTGTTGTTGGTTTGGCAAGACAGAAGAAAAAGCTGAAGCGGGGCGGGAGCCTTTTTTTGTACTTATAATTCCATCTTGGACTTTTATGTATTATCCGTCAATCAGGCAAATGTGGCCCGTGCCGGCCAATGGTCGGGTGGAGAATCAGCAGGATTTTTTGTGGTGCAGAAGACGCCATCGCGAGCAGGCTCGCTCCTACATTTGAACTGTGAACACAGATCTACTGTAGGAGCGAGCCTGCTCGCGATGGGTTAATCAGAGACACAACTGAAACTACTGCTTCCAGCGATCCGCCGCCGCATGATCACTGTCACGCCCCTCGACCCAACGCGGTCCGTCACTGGTGATTTCTTTCTTCCAGAACGGCGCGCGGGTTTTCAGGTAGTCCATGACAAAGGCGCAGGCGTCGAATGCCGCCTGACGATGGGCGCTGGCGGCGCCGACGAAGACAATCGGCTCACCCGGCTCCAGGGCGCCGATGCGATGCAACACTTCCAGCTTGAGCAGCGGCCAGCGCTGCTCGGCCTCGACGGCGATCTTGCCCAAGGCTTTTTCAGTCATGCCCGGGTAGTGCTCAAGGAACATCCCGGCCACATCGAGGCCGTCATTGAAGTCGCGCACGTAGCCCACAAAACTCACCACCGCACCGACACCGACATTGGCGTCGTGCATGGCGTTGACCTCGGCTCCCGGGTCGAACGCCGTGGCCTGCACGCGAATCGCCATGCCTCAGCCTCCGGTCACGGTCGGGAAGAACGCCACTTCATCGCCGTCGCTGACCAGCTCGTCGAGCTGGCACAGGTCTTCGTTGCGGGCGCACATCAGGTTCTGCTCGCTCAACACCTCGGCTCCGTCACGCTGGGCCAACAATGCTCGCACGTCGTCGACGGTGGCGAAGTTGCCTTCAACCTTCACCGAGTCCACACCCAGTGCTTCACGATAACGGGCGAAAAACTTCACTGTGATGTTCATGGCTGTTCCGCCTGGAAATGCCCGCTCTTGCCACCGACCTTCTCCAGCAGGCGCACGCTTTCGATGGTCATGCCACGGTCCACGGCCTTGCACATGTCGTAGATGGTCAGCGCGGCGACGCTGGCGGCGGTCAGCGCTTCCATCTCGACGCCGGTCTGCCCGGACAGTTTGCAGCGAGCCACGATGCGCACGGTGTTGTCGCCTTCGGCACTGATCTCGACCTTGACGCCGGTCAGCATCAGCGGATGGCACAAGGGAATCAGGTCACTGGTTTTCTTCGCCGCCTGGATGCCGGCTATGCGCGCCACGGCAAACACATCGCCCTTGGGGTGGCCGCCGCTGACGATCATCTGCAGGGTTTCGGGCAGCATGCGCACCAGCGCTTGGGCGGTCGCCTCACGGAACGTCACGGCTTTTTCGGTGACGTCGACCATGTTGGCGCGACCTTGGGAATCGAGATGAGTCAGCACGGGATTACTCCTGATCAGGAGCGTCGATTGTAAACCTGCGGGTCAATTTTTCGCACGCCTGATTATCGGACGCACCACAACTTGTAGGAGCTGGCTTGCCAGCGAAGACGGCCTTGAATTCAATGCATGCCTCAAAGCAGCCTTCGCCGGCAAGCCGGCTCCTACAGGGTTATATGTACGGCAAAAAAAAACCGGGCGACCCGTAAAGGCCGCCCGGTTTCGATGAGTCGATTACAAATGCGTTTCGGCGTATTCGGCCAGGATCGAACGTGGCACCCCTTGCAGGGTGATGTGCACCCCGTTCGGGAAGTCCTTGAAGCGTTCAGTGAGGTAGGTCAGCCCGGAGCTGGTCGCGGACAGGTAAGGGGTGTCGATCTGCGCCAGGTTGCCCAGGCACACCACTTTGGAACCGGCGCCGGCACGGGTGATGATGGTTTTCATCTGGTGCGGCGTGAGGTTCTGGCATTCGTCGATCAAAATCAGGCTTTGCTGGAAACTGCGGCCCCGGATGTAGTTGAGGGATTTGAACTGCAACGGCACTTTGCTGAGGATGTAGTCGACGCTGCCGTGGGTGCTTTCGTCGTCCATGTGCAAGGCTTCGAGGTTGTCGGTGATGGCGCCCAGCCAGGGCTCCATTTTCTCCGCCTCGGTGCCGGGCAGGAAGCCGATTTCCTGGTCCAGGCCCTGCACGCTGCGGGTGGCGATGATGCGGCGATAGCGTTTGCTGACCATCGTCTGCTCGATCGCAGCGGCCAGCGCCAGGATGGTTTTACCGGAACCGGCGGCACCCGACAGGTTGACCAGGTGGATGTCCGGATCGAGCAAGGCATACAGCGCCAGGCTTTGGTAGATATCACGCGGTTTCAGGCCCCAGGCTTCCTGGTGCAGCAGCGGTTCCTGGTGCAGGTCGAGGATCAGCAAGCGGTCTTCGTCGATCTCCTTGATCCAGCCGACAAAACCCTGCTCATCAATAATGAATTCGTTGATGTGCACTGCCGGCAAGTTGTCGATCAATTGCACCTGGTGCCAGGTGCGGCCATGGTCCTGACGGGTTTCGACCTTGCTCACGCGGTCCCAGAACGAGCCGGTCATGTTGTGGTAGCCATTGGGCAGCAAGGACACGTCATCAACCAGTTGGTCGGTGCTGTAGTCTTCGGCCGCGATCCCGCAGGCGCGCGCCTTGAGGCGCATGTTGATGTCTTTGGTCACCAGCACCACGGGCTTCTTGGGGTCGCGTGCGTGCAGGTCGATCAGCTGGTTGATGATTTTGTTGTCGTTCAGGTGCTCGGGCAGAATCAGGTTCGGCTCGGCATGCTTGCTCATCAGAATTGACAGCAAGCCCTTGGGCCCGCTCTTGCCTCGCTGGATCGGCACGCCCTGCTCGACGTCCTCGGGTGAGGCATCGCCCAGGGTCTTGTCGATCAGGCGGATGGCCTGGCGGCATTCGGCGGCAACGCTGTGATGCCCGCTCTTGAGCTTGTCGAGCTCTTCAAGCACGGTCATCGGGATCGCGACGTGGTGTTCTTCGAAGTTAAGCAGCGCGTTTGGATCGTGAATCAATACGTTGGTATCGAGTACATAAAGGATTGGCTGGTTGGAAGAAGAGCTACGTCCGTGATCATCCATACTCGGTCACCTTTGTGGGAGCCAGTCGACGCAATACCTTGGCGGTGCTGCGCCTCGAAGTGACTGCCGAATACACCTGCGGGGACTCAAGTGTCCTGCCTACATAGCGGGGTCTTGGAAGACGCCACCTGTGTTGCAGGTTTCGGCGGTCTGTCTTCGTAATACTCCAAAACGTGTGACAGAAAAAAGCACTTTGACGTTTTTTTGAAGTTTATTTTTCAGAGTGACCAATAACACTTGGCGGACCGCCATCACCCGTTTACAGTCGGAAGTCAACCTGCAACGAATCCCCCTCAAAAATTGCCAAAAACCCAATGTTTACGGGGTTTGGCCGTTTTCAGCGAAACGCGTCCTGACACTCCTCCCAGCCGATTCCGACCGGCGCCGTTTGCGTGACTAACCATGGCAACGACGTTTTCACCGCATCCTGCTTCACATTGAAATTGATCACGCCGTGCCGCCACAGCAGCATCAGGGTCAGCACCCGTTGCGCACTCTGCTCGCCCTTGAGTTTGCCGGCGCCATCCTGGGCGTCGATGTCCCATAACGCCACCTGCAACCCCTGGACCTTGAAGAAGCTTTCGGCGTCAGCCCGACGCTGGCCATCGGGCGGGCGGAACAGCGGCACGTAGTTTTCCGGCAGTTTGCTTTTCACCAGGTCAGCGCTGCGGCGCACCGAGTCTTGCCAGTCCTGCCAGTGGCTGTGGGAGCGAAACTCCCAGCCTTGCACACCGATGCACTGGGCCGAATACGTCGCTTGCAGCTGACTCACCGAATGTTCGGCCAATCGGGCCTGAATGTCCTTGCCGAGGACAAAGAACGTGCCGTCGAGGTTCGACTTGCGCAGGTACTCGCTGACCCACGCGGTGTTGTCCGGTGCGGCGTTGGCGGCGCTGTCGAAGCTCAGCAGGAACAGCCGGTCATGCATCTCGTCGCCGGTGCGCTCATAGTCGCCAAAACGATCGACTTCACTGCTGGCCTGCGGGAACAGCGCGGCCTTGCGCAACTGCTCGTCCAGGTACTGGGTATGAAACACCCGGCTCGGCTCGGCCCACTTGATGTAGTAGCTGTCGGCGCTGACCTGGAACTTGGCGGCTTCCTCGCGCAGGGTCGGCATGTCTTCGACCAGGAAACAGAAGGAGGCATCCTGGTCGCAGCTCTGCTGGGCGAAGTTGTAGTTGTCCAGCAGGCGTTGCCACAGGTGCTGGCGAACCCGGTTGACCGACTCCAGATTGATCGTGCGCAGGCCCAGGCGCTGGGCCAGGGCCGGTTCGTCGAGCGACTCGCTGGCCAGCAGGACGCTTGAAAACATGAGGATCTCGGCCCGCGACGCCACGTCGAACAGCGTTGGGTTGGTGAGCTTTTCCGGCCAGGTGCTGCGATCAAGCGTCGCTACATCGCCCGGCGCCGCGATGGCAACGGCGCTCAACAGCCAGATCGAGATGAGAAAAACGATACGCAATGGGATGTCTCCATAACAAAACCCGCGCGGCACTATAGCTGATCCAGACACACCTCCTGCAGCAACACAGCCCCTTGTAGGAGCGAGCCTGCTCGCGATGGAGTGTCAGGCACCGCTGTGTCGACTGACACACCATCGCGAGCAGGCTCGCTCCTACAGAGGCCACCGCTGATCACCTATGACCCTGATAGCTGGAGTCAACGCCGACAACCCCCTAGAATCGCCGCCACGATTAAAGGAGACGACTTCATGCTGATGGTGATTTCACCCGCCAAGACCCTCGACTTTGAAACACCGCCGGCGACCCAGCGCTTTACCCAGCCGCAGTACCTCGACCATTCCCAGGAATTGATCCTGCAACTGCGTGAGCTGTCTGCGGCGCAGATCAGCGAACTGATGCACGTTTCCGACAAGATCGGCGGTCTCAACGCCGCGCGTTTCGGCAGCTGGACCCCTGCGTTCACCCCGGAAAACGCCAAGCAGGCGCTGCTCGCTTTCAAGGGCGATGTGTACACCGGCATGAATGCGCAAACCCTCAGCGAAGCCGATTTCGACTACGCGCAACAACACCTGCGCATGCTCTCGGGCCTGTACGGCCTGCTGCGTCCGCTGGACCTGATGCAGCCCTATCGCCTGGAAATGGGCACCAAACTGGCCAACGCCCGGGGCAAGGATCTGTATGCCTTCTGGGGTACGCGCATCAGCGAATGGCTGAATGAAGCCCTGGCCGATCAAGGCGACGACGTGCTGCTCAACCTGGCGTCCAACGAGTATTTCTCGGCGGTCAAGCGCAGCGCCCTTAACGCACGCATCATCAATACCGAGTTCAAGGACCTGAAGAACGGCCAGTACAAGATCATCAGTTTCTACGCGAAAAAGGCCCGCGGCCTGATGAGCCGTTTCGTCATTGAAGAACGCATCAACGAGCCCGCCGACCTCAAGCAATTCGACGTGCAAGGTTATCGCTACAGCGTCGAGCAGTCGAAACCGGACAACCTGGTATTCCTGCGCGATCACACCTCAGAGTGACGCATCCAAACGGTGCACGAGCCCTCGTGCACCGACCATAGACCCACTTCAGACTTTCCCGCCTTTTCGTCACTTTCATGACGCCAAAAATACATCGCCCCGTTTTCTAACTTTAGTTTCACTCGACTTCGATCATTTTTTTCAGTAGTGGCACTGAAAAAAATTCTCGGTAGTGGCAAAAAACTATCCCTTCCAATTATCCGCCTATATATAAAGGGCGAAACGGCAAGTGCTATCAATATGAGAGCAGTGCCATCTTTCTCAATATTTCAAGAAATTTCAGATTTCGCGATGGGCGGGCCGGAACTTCGTCAAAACGCGCCGCTCATACCACCGGTAACGATTCTCGCCGAGTCTGTACGAGATAACTTACGCAGATAAGCGATTCATGTAGCGAAGTTGTAATACTAACTTGCGCTAACTAATCGCTGATTTGGACGACACCCAAGGGACAGGAGATAACGCGCCATGACTATCCCCTACAAGGCCAAGGCAGCGCCCCTATAAACGTGCTCGCCTGAGCACCCAACCGCTTGACCCACGGGCTTTCGGCCTGACGTCAAGCGTGCAAGACCTTTGCACCGGCATCCCTTGAAAAGTGTATCGGCTGCATAACAGGGCAAATCATAATAACAAGGCCTAGTTGCGCACACCTTGAGTGCATTTATTTAGACACTCGTACCTTATATGCCAGCACACGGCATTGTTGCGCCTGTAAGACGCACTTGCGAGTGCACTAACACCGCTGAACACCATTAACTCCGGCCATCTAATGGCTTGAATACAAGCTTGATATCAGAGAGGTAATTGCGATGCGCATCAGCATTTTTGGTTTGGGTTACGTTGGCGCAGTCTGTGCCGGTTGCCTGTCTGCACGGGGCCATGACGTCGTAGGCGTCGATGTAGCCAAAGACAAGATCGATATGATCAATGCAGGTCGTTCGCCGATTGTTGAACCCGGCCTGGGCGAGCTCTTGGCCCAAGGCATCCAGACCGGTCGTCTGCGTGGCACCACCAACTTCGCCGAGGCGATTCGCGACACCGACCTGTCGATGATCTGCGTCGGTACGCCGAGCAAGAAAAACGGCGACCTGGAACTGAACTACATCGAGGCCGTGTGCCGCGAAATCGGTTTTGTCCTGCGTGACAAGACCACCCGTCACACCATCGTCGTGCGCAGCACCGTGCTGCCGGGCACCGTGGCCAACGTGGTCATCCCGATCCTCGAAGACTGTTCCGGCAAGAAGGCCGGTGTCGATTTCGGCGTGGCCGTGAACCCTGAGTTCCTGCGCGAAAGCACCGCCATCGCCGACTACGACCTGCCGCCCATGACCGTCATCGGCGAATTCGACAAAGCCTCGGGCGATGTCCTGCAATCACTGTACGAAGAGCTCGACGCACCGATCATCCGCAAGGACATCGCCGTGGCCGAAATGATCAAGTACACCTGCAACGTGTGGCACGCCACCAAGGTCACCTTCGCCAACGAAATCGGCAACATCGCCAAGGCCGTCGGCGTCGATGGTCGCGAAGTGATGGACGTGGTCTGCCAGGACAAGACGCTCAACCTGTCCCAGTACTACATGCGCCCGGGCTTCGCCTTCGGCGGTTCGTGCCTGCCAAAGGACGTGCGTGCCCTGACCTACCGCGCCAGTTCCCTGGACGTCGAAGCGCCGTTGCTCAACTCGCTGATGCGCAGCAACGAATCCCAGGTGCAGAACGCCTTCGACATCGTCGAAAGCCACGACAAGCGCAAAGTCGCCCTGCTCGGCTTGAGCTTCAAGGCCGGCACCGACGACCTGCGCGAAAGCCCGCTGGTGGACCTGGCAGAAATGCTGATCGGCAAGGGCTATGACCTGAGCATCTACGACAGCAACGTCGAGTACGCCCGCGTTCATGGTGCCAACAAGGACTACATCGAGTCGAAGATCCCGCACGTCTCGTCCTTGCTCAATGCCGACTTCGACGCGGTGATCAACAACTCCGACGTGATCATCCTCGGCAACCGTGACGAGAAATTCCGCGCCCTGGTGAAGGACGTTCCGCACGGCAAGCAGGTGATCGACCTGGTGGGCTTCATGTCCAAGGCCACCAACGCAACGGCCCGCACCGAAGGCATCTGCTGGTAATCGGCGGGGTGTGAGCGCTTTGCGCTCTTCGCCGGCAAGCCGGCTCCTACGCAAACCTGTGGGAGCTGGCTTGCCAGCGAAGGCGTCCCCCCAGACGCCACAACCCTCGGCATTTACGCCTGCCTTAACCCCATCGGGCCACCCCACAGGCTCGCCCGAGATCGAGACGGATGCAGATTATGCACAGGCTAAAGCACGGCCTACTCCAGGCCGCCGGTTGGCTGTTCTACTTGAGTTTACTGATGGGCCTCGCCATGGCGTTGCCCGTGTCCACGTTCGACGCCGAGTCGAAGGACTTCATTTTCCTGATTGGCGCCGTGGGTATCTGGCGCTACTCGATGGGTGCAACGCACTTTGTGCGCGGCATGATTTTTCTGTACATCGTCTACCCGCACCTGCGCCGTAAAGTGCGCAAGCTGGGCAAGGCGGCCGACCCGTCCCACGTGTTCCTGATGGTCACCAGTTTCCGCATCGACGCCCTGACCACCGCGCAGGTGTACAGCTCGGTGATCCGCGAAGCCATCGACTGCGGCCTGCCGACCACCGTGGTCTGCTCCATCGTCGAAATGTCCGATGAGCTGCTGGTCAAAAGCCTGTGGAACCGCATGAATCCGCCCTCCCGGGTCAAGCTCGACTTCGTGCGCATTCCCGGCACCGGCAAGCGCGATGGCCTGGCCTACGGCTTCCGCGCCATCTCCCGGCACCTGCCGGATGACCGCGCCGTGGTGGCCGTGATCGATGGCGACACCGTGCTCGCCGAAGGCGTGGTGCTCAAGACCGTGCCGTGGTTCCAACTGTTCGGCAACGTCGGCGGCCTGACCACCAACGAATTCTGCGAAGTGCGCGGCGGCTACATCATGAGCGAATGGCACAAGCTGCGTTTCGCCCAGCGCCACATCAACATGTGCTCGATGGCCCTGTCCAAGCGCGTGCTGACCATGACCGGTCGTATGTCGGTGTTTCGCGCCAGTGTCGTGACCAACCCGGACTTCATCGCCGACGTCGAAAGCGACTCGCTGCAACACTGGCGCCTGGGCCGCTTCAAGTTCCTCACCGGTGACGACAAGTCGAGCTGGTTCAGCCTGATGCGCCTGGGCTACGACACCTTCTACGTGCCCGATGCGGCGATCCATACCGTGGAGCACCCGCCGGAAAAGAGCTTCATCAAGGCCAGTCGCAAACTGATGTTCCGCTGGTACGGCAACAACCTGCGCCAGAACTCCCGCGCCCTGGGCCTGGGGATCAAACGCCTCGGTGCATTCACCTCGGTGGTGCTGTTCGACCAGCGCGTGTCGATGTGGACATCCTTGCTCGGCCTGACCGTCGCGATGATCGCCAGCTTCAAATACGGCACCGCGTTCATCCTGGTGTACCTGCTGTGGATCGGCATTACCCGCCTGATCCTGACCGTGCTGCTGTCCTGCTCCGGACACCGGATCGGCCCGGCCTACCCTGCGATTCTCTATTACAACCAGATCGTCGGTGCGCTGGTGAAGATCTACGTGTTTTTCCGCCTCGACCAACAGTCCTGGACTCGCCAGCCCACTTCCCTGACCCGTGATCTCGCCAGCTTTCAACGTTGGTTCAACACCTGGTCGTCTCGGACCATGACCTTCTCTGCCGGCAGCATTTTTGTCGCCGTGCTGCTGTTGATGGTCTGACCGCCCCTTTTTTGAATTAACCAGGAAACCGCCCCTATGAATACCGCCGTCAACGCCAACGTAGTGCATGAATCCGAAGCCCAGCGCCAACACGCCCGTGTGAAAATACCGGCCAAGCTGCGTTTCTTCGGCCCCGACCGGACGCCAGTCGAAGCCCGGGTGATCGACCTGTCCGCCGGTGGCCTGGCGTTCAACGCCGGTCAATTGCCGCTGAAGATGGGCGACGTGTACAAGGCTCGCCTGCAATTCGTCATCGACAACCTTGGCCTGGCCATGGACGTCGAGTTGCAGATCCGCTCGTTCGATCGCCAGACCGGTCGCGCCGGTTGCCAGTTCCAGAACCTCGAGCCGCAAGACATCTCGACCCTGCGTCACCTGATCACCTCGCACCTGGCCGGCGACATCGTCAGCATGGGTGAAGTGCTGGCGACCCTGCAGCGCGACAACTTCACCAAGGCGCGCAAGGTCAAGGACGGTGGCCATGGCATGACCGCATTCGGTCGCCTGAAAGCCGTGACCTTCAGCCTCGGGATTTTCGTGGTTGGCTTGGCCGCGTTCGGTTTTGTTTTCAAATCGGTGTACGGCATGTACTTCGTCAGCCATGCCCAGGCCGGTCTGGTCAGCGTGCCGGGCGTGAACATCACCATGCCCCGCGACGGCACTGTGCAGAGCCTGGTGAAAGCCGACGGCATCGCCGCCAAAGGCGCTCCGCTGGCGACCTTCAGCACCAGCATGCTCGACGTGCTCAAGGGCCATCTGGACGAAGACCAATTGCAACCGGCCAAGGTTGAAGAACTGTTCGGCAAACAGATGACCGGCACCCTGACCTCGCCATGCGATTGCATCGTGGGCCAGCAGATGGTCGCCAACGGTCAGTACGCCAGCAAGGGCGACGTGATCTTCCAACTGGTCCCGCGGGGCAGCGAAGCCAACGTTGAAGCACGCTTCTCCTATCGCCAGTTCGGCGACGTGCGCCCAGGTACTTCGGTGCGCTTCCAGATCGCCGGCGAAGACCAGACCCGCACCGGCAAGATCGTCAGCAGCACCAGCCTGAAAAGCGCCGACCTGTCTTCCGACATCCGCGTGCTGATCCAGCCCGACGAAACCCTGGACAGCTCCCTCGCCGGCCGCCCGGTGGAAGTCAACAGCGACCGTGGCCCGAACCTGAACTGGCTGATCGACAAAGCCATGGCTGCCGGTCTTTAAGTCGAGGACATGCCTGTGACCATTATCAGTCTGTTGAAAACGCCGCGAATCCTGTGGGAGCGGGCTTGCCCGCGATGGGATCACTGCGGTGTTTCTGACGAACCGCGTCAAGCGAATCGCTGGCAAGCCAGCTCCTACAGAGGGCATGTGGTGTGTTCGCTGGCCTTGGCAATCAGTCTGGCCGGTTGCGCCGGCCTGCCCGACCAGCGCCTGGCCAACGAAGCGCTCAAACGTGGCGACACCGCCACCGCTGCGCAGAACTATCGGCAATTGGCCGACCTGGGCTACAGCGAAGCGCAAGTCGGTCTGGCCGACATCCAGGTCGACAGCCGCGACCCGGCGCAGATGAAACAGGCCGAGGCGACCTATCGCGCCGCGGCCGATGTTTCGCCGCGTGCCCAGGCACGCCTCGGGCGCTTGCTGGTGGCCAAGCCCGGTTCTACCGAGGCCGAGCAGCACGAAGCCGAAACCCTGCTGAAAAAAGCCGCGGCCAATGGCGAAGGCAACACGCTGATTCCGCTGGCCATGCTGTACCTGCAATACCCGCACAGCTTTCCCAACGT
The DNA here is from genome assembly GCF_049132105.1 of Pseudomonas sp. NFX15. Classification (NCBI taxonomy): domain Bacteria; kingdom Pseudomonadati; phylum Pseudomonadota; class Gammaproteobacteria; order Pseudomonadales; family Pseudomonadaceae; genus Pseudomonas; species Pseudomonas sp. NFX15. The sequence continues at coordinate 164,857 of NZ_JAFMPV010000008.1, read as the reverse complement.
GAATGCCCAGCAGCAGATCAGCCAATGGCGCGCCGAGAACAAACCGGAGGCCGGCCTGGCGCAGGTGCTGCTCTACCGCACCCAGGGCACCTACGATCAGCACCTGGATGACGTGGAAAAGATCTGCAAGGCTGCGCTCAATGCCAACGACATTTGCTACGTCGAACTGGCCACGGTCTATCAGAAACAAGCCAAGCCGGAGCAACAGGCCGCGCTGATCAAGCAGCTGCAAGCGGCCCACGCTCGCGGCACGGTGTCCGCGCAACGCGTCGACAGTGTCGCCCGCGTACTGGCCGATGCCACTCTGGGCAAGACCGACGAGAAAACCGCGCAGTCGCTGCTCGAACCGATCGCACCGGGCTACCCGGCGTCGTGGGTCACCCTCGCCCAGTTGCTCTACGACTTCCCCGAACTGGGCGACGTCGACCAGATGATGAAGTACCTGGACAACGGCCGCGCCGCCGACCAACCGCGCGCCGAATTGTTGCTGGGCAAGCTCTATTACGAAGGCAAATTGGTGCCGGCCGATGCCAAGGTCGCCGAAGAACATTTCCAGAAAGCCGTCGGCCGCGAAGTCGCCGCCGATTACTACCTCGGCCAGATCTATCGCCGTGGCTACCTGGGCAAGGTCTATCCACAGAAAGCCCTCGACCACCTGCTGACCGCTGCACGCAACGGCCAGAACAGCGCCGACTTCGCCATCGCCCAGTTGTTCTCCCAAGGCAAGGGCACCCGGCCTGATCCGCTCAACGCCTATGTGTTCAGCCAATTGGCCCTGGCCCAGAACACCCCGCAGGCCACCGAGCTTGCACAAACCATTCAAACGCAATTGCCGCCTGACCGGCTGGCCGAGGCCCAACGCCTGTTGAAACAGGAACAGGCCGTACGCGGCACCTTGAGCCAGAACACGCCGGAACTGAACGCCCTGCAAGAAGAAGACGGCGAGGAAACCCTATGAAGTTGAATCCATTCGTCAAGGCCGGTATTGGCCTGACTTTCGCGCTCATCTGGTCGTGCCCGACACTGGCGGCGATCACCGAAACCAAGAACTTCGGTCTGGAAGTGAAGATCACCGGTCAGTCCGAAGACGACCGCGACCTCGGCACCGCCCCCGGTGGCGACGTCAACGGCGTGGGCCTCGACCTGCGTCCGTGGATCTACGGTGAAAGTGGTGCCTGGAGCGCCTACGCCATGGGTCAGGCGGTGACGTCTACCGACATTATCGAGACCGACACCCTGCAACAATCCGATGGCGCCGAGAACACCGACAACAACGACCGCCAGACCAAGAAAAACTACCTGGCCATGCGCGAGTTCTGGGTCGGCTACAGCGGCTTCACGCCCTACCCCGGCGAGATCCTCAAGCTCGGTCGCCAGCGCCTGCGCAATGACGACGGCCAATGGCGCGACACCAACATCGAAGCCCTGAACTGGACCTTCGACACCACCCTGTTGCGCGCCAACGCGGGTATCGCCGAACGCTTCAGCGAGTACCGCACCGACCTCAAGGAACTGTCGCCCAAGGACAAGGATCGCCTGCACGCCTACGCCGATGCCGCCTACCAGTGGACACCGGGCCAGTGGGTCGGCATTCGCGGCCACCACACCCACGACAACGGCAAGCTCGACTACCCCGAACCAGGTGTGGCGAGCGATTCGCTGGACAAGAAACAGAACGGTGATATCAGCTGGATCGGCCTGACCGCCGACAGCGACGCCTACAACTGGCGCAACACCAACACGGTCAATTACTGGGGCAGCATCACTGGCATGCGCGGCGATACCGACACGGTCAACCCGCTGAATGCCGATGGCACGCGTCCGACCGAAGCCAAGCGCGGCGATGACCTCAACGGCTGGGCCACCGATGTTGGTGTGCGCCTGCGCCTCGATCCGCAATGGCAAGTCGGCGCCGCGTATGCCCGCGCCAGTGCCGAGTACGAACAGAACGGACTGGAAAGCAACCGCTCGAACTTCACCGGCACCCGCTCGCGTGTGCACCGTTTCGGCGAAGCGTTCCGTGGCGAAATGAACAACCTGCAAACCGCCACCCTGTTCGGTTCGTGGATGCTCAACGACGAATACGACGCCAGCCTGATCTACCACAAATTCTGGCGAGTCGACGGCAACAAGCCGGTCGGCAGCAACGGCATCAACGCCGTCGAGAACAACACCGACGACGTCACCGGCGCAATCCTCTCCAGCACCTCCCTGCCCCTGAACGATGGCGAGAAAGACATGGGTCAGGAGATGGACCTGGTGGTGACCAAGTACTTCAAGCAAGGCCTGTTGCCGGCGGCGTTGAGCCAGTCGATCGACGAGCCTTCGGCCCTGGTGCGTTTTCGTGGCGGTGTGTTCAAGCCGGGCGATGCCTATGGCAAGCAAGTCGATTCGTACATGCACCGCGCGTTCATCGACGTGATCTGGCGCTTCTGATGCAAACCGCGAAGGGAGTGCCCGACATGAACAATTCCAAGCGTGGTTCGCTGACCGTGCTGGCCGGCGCGATGTTGCTGGCAAGCTCGGTCGCCTTCGCAACTGTGGAGCCCGCAGCGCCTGCCAAACCGCCGCGCCCGGCAACCATGGCCAAGGAGCTGCAGCAGGCCAAGACCTACACCGTCAGCAGCGCACCGACCGCGCCACTGGAACTGGCCACGCCGAAACTGCCGGACATCTCCGGCTACACCGCGCAGGCCATCGCGGCGAAGATCGTGCGCACCAAACCGGGCAAGATCAGCCTGCGCCGGATGATGCAGGAAGACGCCCTGAAGGATTTCATCGGCGGCGACAACAAGATGGCCGAATGGGTGGTGCGCCAGCACGGCATCCCCCAGGCGATCTTCCTCGACGACGGCTACATGAACCTCAAGGACCTGGCGAAGAAAGTCCCCAAGCAGTACTTCAGCGAAACTTCGCCGGGTGTGTTCCTGGCGCGGTTGCCGATCGTGGTCGGTCGTCACGGCATCCTCGAAATCGACAAGCAGACCCAGGAACTGCGCCTGTCCCAGGAGGGCGGTTCGTTCCTGGTCAACGACGGCCAGTTGTTCGTGCGTGACACCAAGATCACCGGCTGGCGCGAGAAGGACAATGGCCCGGCGACGTTCAATTCGCCGAAGGAATTCCGTCCGTTCCTGCTGTCCTGGGGTGGCACCGAGACCTACATCGCCAACAGCAAGATCGCCAGTTTCGGCTACGCCAATAGTAAGTCCTACGGCGTAAGTATTTCCCAGTACACGCCGAACATGGCCAAGGTGCTCAAGCGTCCCGAGCCGACCGGCTGGATCGTCGGTTCCGAGTTCTCGGACATGTGGTACGGCTTCTATTGCTATGAAACCCGCGACTTCGTGGTCAAGGGCAACACCTACAAAGACAACATCGTCTACGGCATCGACCCGCACGACCGTTCCCACGGGCTGATCATTGCCGACAACACCGTGCACGGGACCAAGAAGAAGCACGGGATCATCATTTCCCGTGAGGTCAACGACAGCTTCATCTTCAACAACCGCAGCTACGACAACCACCTCTCGGGGCTGGTGATCGACCGTAACAGCGTGAACAACCTGATCGCCCACAACGAGATCTACCAGAACCACACCGACGGCATCACCCTCTACGAGAGCGCCGACAACCTGCTGTGGGGCAACCGCGTGCTGAGCAACCGTCGCCACGGCATCCGCATTCGTAACAGCGTGAACATTCGCCTGTACGAAAACGTCGCCATGGCCAACGGCCTGACCGGCGTCTACGGCCACATCAAGGACCTGAGCAACACCGACCGCAACATCAAGCTCGACCCGTTTGATGCCCAGGTGTCGCTGATCGTGGTCGGCGGTGAACTGGCGGCCAATGGCAGCGGGCCGTTGTCCATCGACTCGCCGCTGAGCGTCGAGTTGTACCGCGTGTCGATGCTCGCGCCGACCAAATCCAGTGGCATCAGCTTCACCGGGATCCTTGGCGATCGCCAGGATGAAATTCTCGACCTGCTGGTGCGCCAGCAGAAAGCCGTGCTGATCGACCCTGTCGAACGCCAGACCGAAATGCAGGACTGAGGATAATTTTATGCACCCACACTTGATCAAATTACTCAGCCTGTCGGCCCTGACCGCCGGCATCCTCGCGGCCAGCGGCGGTGTTCGCGCCGACGAAGTCAAAGCGCCAAGCTTCACCGCAGAGCCATGCTGCAACCTGTGCCCGGCCGCCCACGACGCGAAGAACTACACCACCCGCTACCAGCAGAACTTCACCACGCTGGTGCAGGCCCAGGGCGATTGGTTGTTCCGTACGCAGGAAGATTTGCGCACCGAATTCGACACCACGCCCGCCGGCTACAAGCGCATGAAGCAACTGCACGATGCGTTCAAGAGCAAAGGCGTGGAACTGGTTGTCGTGTACCAACCAACCCGAGGCCTGGTGAACCGCAACAAGCTCAACCCGGCGGAGAAGGCCAGCTTCGATTTCGACAAGGCACTGAAGAACTACAAGACCATGCTCGGCCGTTTCGCGCAGATGGGCTACGTGGTGCCGGACCTGTCGCCGCTGACCAACGAGTCGTTGCCCGACACCCTGCCCGCCCACGATTTCTACTTCCGCGGCGACCAGCACTGGACCCCGTACGGCGCCCAGCGCACAGCGAAAATCGTCGCCGAGAAGGTCAAGCAATTGCCTGAATTCGCCGACATTCCCAAGCGCGAATTCGAGACCCACAAGTCCGGTCGCATGGGCAAGACCGGAACATTGCACAACATGGCCGGTCAACTCTGTGGCACCAGCTACGCGATCCAGTACATGGATCAATTCACCACCGAGCCCAAAGGCGAGGCTGGCGATGGCGACTTGTTCGGCGATTCCGGCAACCCGCAAATCACCCTCGTCGGTACGTCCCACAGCGGCAAGAACTACAACTTCGCCGGTTTCCTCGAAGAGGCCATCGGCGCCGACATCCTCAACGTGGCGTTCCCCGGCGGCGGCCTGGAAGGTTCGATGTTGCAGTACCTGGGCAGCGAAGAATTCCAGAAGAAACCACCGAAGATCCTCATCTGGGAATTCTCGCCGCTGTACCGCCTCGACCAGGAAACCATCTACCGCCAGATGATGGCGTTGCTGGACAACGGTTGCGAAGGCAAGGACGCGCAAATGTCTGCCAGTTCCACACTCAAGCCCGGCAAAAACGAACTGCTGGTCAACAGCAAGAACATGGACCTGCAAAACAGCAGCCACCAGGTCGACATCCGCTTCGCCGACACCTCGGTGAAAACCTTGCACGCCACCCTCTGGTACATGAACGGGCGCCACGAGGACATCAAGATCGAAAAACCGGAAACCTCCGAGACTGACGGGCGTTTCGCTTTCGAGTTGCGCACCGACGAAGACTGGGCCTCGCAAAACCTGCTGGCCGTTGAAGTCCAGGGCCCGGAACAGCCGGGTGCCGCACCGCAGAAAGTCGAAGCGAAAATCTGCAAACGCAACGTATTCCCGAGTGCCGAGCAGCGTACTGCTTCGGTGGGGCAATGAGGTCTGCCATGCGAAATCCGAAACTGTCCCAACTGTTGGCACCGACACTGCTGGGCCTGGCGATGTTCGCCGGGGCCACGCAAGCAGCGGCGCCACTGCGTCCACCCCAGGGCTATTTTGCGCCTGTGGATAAATTCAAGAGCGGCGACACCAGCGAAGGCTGCGATGCGATGCCGGCGCCGTATACCGGCTCGTTGCAATTTCGCAGCAAGTACGAAGGCTCGGACAAGGCCCGCGCGACCCTGAACGTGCAGTCGGAAAAAGCCTTCCGCGACAGCACCGCCGACATCACCAAGATCGAGCGCGGCACCAGCAAGCGCGTGATGCAGTTCATGCGCGACGGTCGCCCGGAACAACTGGAATGCACGTTGAACTGGTTGACGGCGTGGGCCCAGGCCGACGCGCTGATGTCCAAGGACTTCAACCACACCGGCAAGTCGATGCGCAAATGGGCCTTGGGCAGCATGGCGTCGGCGTACATCCGCCTGAAGTTTTCTGACTCCCATCCGCTGGCCACCCATCAGCAGCAAGCGCAGTTGATCGAAGCCTGGTTCAGCAAGATGGCCGATCAGGTGGTCAGCGACTGGGACAACCTGCCGCTGGACAAGACCAACAACCACTCGTACTGGGCGGCCTGGTCGGTGATGGCCACGTCCATCGCTACCAACCGTCGCGACCTGTTTGATTGGGCCGTGAAGGAATACAAGGTCGGCGCCAACCAGGTCGACGCCGACGGCTATTTGCCCAACGAACTCAAGCGTCAGCAACGGGCCTTGGCCTACCACAACTACGCCCTGCCACCGCTGGCGATGATCGCCAGTTTCGCCCAGGTCAACGGCGTGGACCTGCGCCAGGAAAACAATGGTGCACTCAAGCGCTTGGGTGATCGCGTGTTGTCCGGGGTGAAAGACCCGGATGAATTCGAGAAGAAGAACGGCAAGGAACAGGACATGACCGACCTGAAGGAGGACATGAAATTCGCCTGGCTCGAACCGTTCTGCACGCTCTACACCTGCGCGCCCGATGTACTGGAGAAGAAGCACAAGATGCAACCGTTCAAGACCTTCCGCCTGGGCGGTGACCTGACCAAGGTCTACGACCCGGCCAATGAAAAGGGCAGCAAGGGGTCTTAGCAGCGAACGATGCAATGCGGTGCACCAAAACCCTACCGGTGAAAGGTATGGCGCGATGTACCTGACACACCGCAACCCTGTAGGAGCCGGCTTGCCGGCGAATGGCACACCGCGGTGTACCTGACACACCGCAACCCTGTAGGAGCCGGCTTGCCGGCGAATGGCACACCGCGGTGTACCTGACACACCGCCTTCGCTGGCAAGCCAGCTCCTACAGGGTTTGTGGTGGTTTTGAATGCAAGACATCTCCCGGGTTTTTCATGGGGGGTTTGGGGGGGCCGTTGGCCCTGGATTAGAGCTGTAGGAGCCGGCTTGCCGGCGAATGGCTTGACACGGCGTCTCTGACACACCGCCTTCGCTGGCAAGCCAGCTCCTACACATCAAACAAGGAGAGATCGGGATGGTTTTTTCGTCCAACGTGTTCCTGTTTTTGTTCTTGCCGATCTTTCTCGGCTTGTACTACCTGAGCGGGCAACGCTATCGCAATCTGCTGCTGCTGATTGCCAGCTACGTGTTCTACGCCTGGTGGCGCGTGGACTTCCTCGCGCTGTTCGCCGGCGTCACGCTGTGGAACTACTGGATCGGCCTGAAAGTCGGTGCCGCCGGGGTGAAAACCAAACCGGCACAGCGCTGGCTGCTGCTCGGCGTGGCGGTCGACCTGTGCATCCTCGGCTATTTCAAGTACGCCAACTTCGGCGTCGACAGCGTCAACGCGATGATGACCTCGGTCGGCCTTGAGCCGTTCATCCTGACCCACGTGTTGCTGCCGATCGGGATCTCGTTCTACATCTTCGAGTCCATCAGCTACATCATCGACGTCTACCGTGGCGACACCCCGGCGACCCGCAACCTGATCGACTTCGCGGCGTTCGTGGCGATCTTCCCGCACCTGATCGCCGGCCCCGTGTTGCGCTTCCGTGACCTGGCCGACCAGTTCAACAACCGCACCCACACCCTCGATAAATTCTCCGAGGGCTGCACCCGGTTCATGCAGGGTTTCATCAAGAAAGTCTTTATCGCCGACACCCTGGCGGTGGTCGCCGACCATTGCTTCGCCCTGCAAAACCCGACGACGGGCGACGCCTGGCTTGGTGCGCTGGCCTACACCGCGCAACTGTATTTCGACTTCTCCGGTTACAGCGACATGGCCATCGGCCTGGGCTTGATGATGGGTTTTCGTTTCATGGAAAACTTCAAGCAGCCGTACATCAGCCAGTCGATCACCGAGTTCTGGCGTCGCTGGCACATCAGCCTGTCGACCTGGTTGCGGGACTACCTGTACATCACCCTCGGCGGCAACCGCAAAGGCACGCTGATGACCTATCGCAATCTGTTCCTGACCATGCTGCTCGGTGGCCTGTGGCACGGCGCGAACATCACGTACATCGTCTGGGGCGCGTGGCACGGCATGTGGCTGGCGATTGAAAAAGCGCTGGGCCTGAACACTTCGCCACGCAGCATCAACCCGATCCGCTGGGCGATGACCTTCCTGCTGGTGGTGATGGGCTGGGTAATCTTCCGCGCAGAAAACCTGCACGTCGCCGGCCGCATGTACGGTGCGATGTTCAGCTTCGGTGACTGGTCGCTGTCGGAACTCAACCAGGCCAACCTCACCGGCCTGCAAGTGGCGACCCTGATCGTGGCGTACGTGACCCTGGCCTTCTTCGGTATCCGCGACTTCTACACCAACCAGCCACCGGTCAAGACCAAGCCTGCGGTGAACGTCGATGCCGACGGCCCGGCCGCTGCCACACCGGGAACCATCAAGGCCGTGCCTGGGGATAACCCATCGAGCATCCACCAGCCTGGCTACACCGCAGGCGTCGACGCCCAGGTACAACCGGCCTACTGGACCGCTGACTGGTCGCGCTACGTGATGCGTGCACTGGTGCTGCTGCTGTTCATCGCCTCGATTCTCAAACTCTCGGCGCAAAGCTTCTCGCCGTTCCTTTACTTCCAGTTCTGAGGGATCTGACCATGACCCGCTCATTACGCATCGTCTACATCGCGTTGTTCCTGGTGACCCTGCTGGTGCTCGGTCTTTGGTCGGTGCGCAGCTTCTTCGGCTTCAGCACCAACGCCGACGCGACGGTGCTCAACGGTCGCTGGACCAAGGCCGTGGAAACGCACTACGACGACGAGTTCCCGATCAAGCGCCTGGGCACCAACCTTTGGGCCGCGCTGGATTTCAAACTGTTCAACGAAGGCCGTCCGGGCGTGGTGCTCGGTCGCGACCAGTGGTTGTACAGCGATGAAGAATTCCACCCGGTGGTCAACGAAGAGCTGAACCTGCAAGGCAACTACGCGCTGGTCGAAGGCGTGCGCCAGACCTTGAAAGCCAAAGGCGTGCAACTGGTGATGGCAGTGGTGCCGGCCAAAGTACGGCTGTACCCGGAGCATCTCGCTGAGGTGAAACCGGCGAGCATCCACGCCAACCTCTACCAGGACTTCCACCAGCGCCTGGCCGCCGACCGGATTCCGGCGCCCGACCTGCTCGGCCCGCTGCAACAGGCCAAGCAGGACGGCCAGCAAGTGTTCCTGCGCACCGATACCCACTGGACCCCGCAAGGTGCCGAGATCGCCGCTAACCGCTTGGCCAAGACCATTGCCGACAAATTCCCGCTGAGCGGCGAACCGCAAAACTTCGTCACCGAGCCTGCGGGGAACGTCACGCACAAGGGCGACCTGCGCCTGTTCCTGCCGCTGGACCCGCTGTTCGAAAACCTGATGCCCGCGCAGGAGCCCCTGCAAAAGCGCAACACCGTGGCAGCAGACGAACAGCCGGCCGGCGACGACGCGCTGTTCGCTAACACCGAAGTGCCGGTGGCCCTGATTGGCACCAGCTACAGCGCCAACCCCAACTGGAACTTCGTCGGTGCACTGAAACAAGCGCTGCACAGCGACGTGGTCAATTACGCCGAAGACGGCCACGGCCCGATCCTGCCGATGCTCAGCTACCTCAAGAGCGATGCTTTCAAGAACAGCCCGCCACAGGTGCTGATCTGGGAGTTTCCTGAACGTTATCTGCCTGTGAACAACGAAATCGGCGACGCCGACCCGCAGTGGGTCGCAGAGCTTAAACAAGCCGGCGCCCGCCAACAAAACGTAGCCGCAAACACTAAATCCGAGACGCCCGACCGGGCGCAAAACTGAAAGAGAGGTACACCATGACTTTCACTACTACGTATCAAAGTCTCGCCAAGACCTTTGCCCTGGTTGCCGGCCTCAGCGTGCTGTCGATGCAAGCCTTCGCCGGTGGCGACGCCGCCCTGTACGGCCCGACCGCACCGAAAGGCTCGACCTTCGTGCGCATCTACAATGCCAGCAACAGCGAAGTCAGCGCCACCGTCGGCAGCACCAACCTGAGCGATGTCGCGCCGCTGTCGAGCAGTGACTTCAGCTTCATGCCGGGCGGCGACTACAGCGCCAAGGTCGGCAGCCAGTCCCTGCCAGTGAAACTGGCCGGCGACCACTATTACACGCTGGTCAACAACGCCAGCGGTGCACCGCAATTGATCGAAGAGCCGCCGTTCAAGAACAAGCAGAAGTCCTTGGTGCGCGTGCAGAACCTCAGCGACAAATCGCTGACCCTGAAGACCGCCGACGGCAAGACCGATGTGGTGCCAAACGTGGCCGCCAAGGGCCGTGGCGAACGTGAAATCAATCCGGTGAAAGTCAGCCTGGCGCTGTATGACGGCGCCACCAAAGTCGGCGACGTGAAACCGGTCGCCCTGGAACGCGGTGAAGCCGCGGTGCTGTACGTCACCGGCAGCGGCAACAGCCTGTCGCCGGTCTGGGTGAAACGCCCGGTATCGACGCGCTAATCAATTTTCCGAAGGTTGACCGCCCCCTGTAGGAGCTGGCTTGCCTGCGAAGGCGCCCTCAAGGCCCCCTTCGCCGGCAAGCCGGCTCCTACAAAAAGCACAGCGCCAGCCATTCGGGCACGAAACAAAAACAAGAGTGAAACGACACAACGTTCGTAGCTCTAACCAACGATTTTCAAGGAGAAACAACATGATTCCGGTGATCTTGTCAGGTGGTAGCGGCTCACGTCTTTGGCCGCTTTCCCGTAAGCAATTCCCTAAACAGTTCCTGGCCCTGACCGGCGAACACACCCTGTTCCAGCAAACCCTGGAACGCCTGGTGTTCGAAGGCATGGACACGCCGATCGTGGTCTGCAACAAGGACCATCGGTTCATCGTCAACGAACAACTGAGCGCCCGCAAACTGGAAACCCAGCGCATCCTGATGGAACCGTTCGGTCGCAACACCGCGCCGGCCGTAGCCCTGACCGCGATGATGCTGGTCAACGAAGGTCGCGACGAACTGATGCTGGTGCTGCCGGCCGACCACGTACTGGAAGACCAGAAAGCCCTGCAACGCGCCCTGGCCTTGGCCACGGTTGCCGCCGAAAACGGCGAGATGGTGTTGTTCGGCGTGCCGGCCACCAAACCGGAAACCGGTTACGGCTACATCAAGTCGACCAACGACTCGCTGCTGCCCGAAGGCGTCAGCCGTGTCTCGCACTTCGTGGAAAAACCCGATGTGAAACGCGCCACCGAGTACGTGCAGTCCGGCGGTTATTTCTGGAACAGCGGCATGTTCCTGTTCCGCGCCAGCCGCTTCCTCGAAGAGCTGAAAAAGCACGACCCGGACATCTACGACACCTGCCTGCTGACCCTCGAACGCAGCCAGCAAGACGTCGACACCATCACCTTCGACGAAGCCACCTTCGCCTGCTGCCCGGACAATTCCATCGACTACTCGGTGATGGAAAAAACCCAACGCGCCTGTGTCGTGCCGCTGACCGCGGGCTGGAGCGATGTCGGTTGCTGGTCGTCGCTGTGGGAAGTCAATGAGAAAGACGCCAACGGCAACGTCAGCAAAGGCGACGTGGTGATCCAGGACAGCCGCAATTGCATGATCCACGGCAACGGCAAACTGGTGTCGGTGATCGGCCTGGAAAACATCGTCGTGGTCGAAACCAAGGACGCCATGATGATCGCCCACAAGGACAAGGTCCAAGGCGTCAAACAGATGGTCAACACCCTCAACGAACAGGGCCGCAGCGAAACCCAGAACCACTGCGAAGTCTACCGCCCGTGGGGCTCCTACGACTCGGTGGACATGGGCGGCCGCTTCCAGGTCAAGCACATCTCGGTCAAGCCGGGCGCCTGCCTGTCCCTGCAGATGCACCACCACCGCGCCGAACACTGGATCGTGGTCAGCGGCACCGCCGAAGTGACCTGCGACGAGAACGTGTTCCTGTTGACCGAAAACCAGTCGACCTACATTCCGATCGCCTCGGTGCATCGCCTGCGTAATCCGGGGAAGATCCCGTTGGAGATAATCGAGGTGCAATCGGGCAGCTATCTGGGTGAAGACGATATCGAGCGGTTTGAAGATATTTACGGGAGGTCGACGCCGATTGAGCGTGGGGTTTCGGTGAAAACCATCGCACAGTAAGCCTGCGGTAAAAGACAAGCCCTCATCCAGTCCACTGCGTCCCCTATCCGCAGTGAATTGGGTGGGGGCTTTTTTTCAGGCTTTCGTATTGCCCCAGCTCCCAAAGGTTTGCGCTGTGAACACATATCCTGTGAACACCTGCAATCACTGTGGGAGCTGGCTTGCCAGCGAAGAGGCCGACACAGGCACCATAACAATCCGCCCATCGCCAACCTCCCCCACGCTTAGGTAGGATGAGCCTCTCTGTTCCCGAGACTCACGTCATGTTCATCGGCGCCCTGCTGGTCCTCACCTGGCTGATCCTGTTGCTGCGCTACCCGGCCAAGGCCTTGCCGGTTTCCCTGGCCGCCGCCGTGGGGCTGGGGATTGTTGCCACCTGGGTCATCTGGATGGATCACCGCGAGCTCAAGCAACTGCAACGCCTGGAGCTGCGCCTGAGCTATGCGCCCAGCGACTGCCCGGCCGACCGTCCGTTGAAACTGACGCTGAACAACGGCAATGACGTGCCGCTGACGGAGTTGCGCTGGCGGATTGCCGCCTATGCGCCGGGCGATACGGTGAACCTGGCCGACAATCAATACACCGCCCCGCGCTATCGCGGCCCCGGCGAGTTGCAGGCCGGTGGCAATTGGGAAGATTGCTTGCCGCTGCCGCCGCTGCGCCCTGGCTACCGCCCGGAAACCCTCGAGTTTCGCGCCGAGCGATTGCAGGGTAGTTTTTCCGATTAAGCCTTCCCCCTTTTTTGCACAAGGAATGCGCCATGCCCGTTGCGTTGATTACCGGTTGTTCCAGTGGCATTGGCCGCGCCCTTGCCGATGCGTTCAAGGTTGCCGGTTATGAAGTCTGGGCCAGTGCCCGCAAGGCCGACGATGTCGCGGCACTGGCTGCAGCGGGTTTCACCGCCGTGCAACTGGACGTGAATGACGGGCCGGCACTCGACGCGTTGAGCGAGCGAATCAACCAGCAAACCGGCGGCCTCGATGTGCTGATCAACAACGCCGGGTATGGCGCCATGGGGCCATTGCTCGACGGCGGCGTGCCGGCCATGCAGCGTCAATTCGAAACCAACGTGTTTTCCATCGTCGGCGTGACCCGGGCAATGTTCCCGGTGCTGCGTCGGACCAAAGGCCTGGTGGTGAATATCGGCAGCGTGTCCGGTGTTCTGGTCACGCCCTTCGCCGGTGCCTACTGCGCCTCGAAAGCCGCCGTGCATGCCTTGAGCGATGCCTTGCGCATGGAACTGGCGCCGTTCGGCGTGCGGGTCATGGAAGTCCAGCCGGGGGCCATCGCTTCGAGTTTTGCCAAGAATGCCGGCCATGAAGCCGAGCAGTTGATCAGTGAGCAATCACCGTGGTTCCCATTGCGCGAAGGCATACGCGCACGGGCCCGAGCATCCCAGGACAAGCCGACGCCAGCCAATGAGTTTGCGGCCGGATTGCTCAAGGCTGCGCAGCAGGACAAGCCGCCGCGCCTGATTCGTCTGGGCAACGGCAGTCGAGCGTTGCCGCTGTTGGCTGGGTTGTTGCCCAAAGGCTTGTTGGAGGCCGGGTTGATGAAGCGGTTCGGGTTGCGCGGGCCTCTCTGACACCGAGTCGACACCTTCGCGAGCAGGCTCGCTCCTACAGGTCATGCGCAGATTGTGAATGGTCGTTAATCCTGTAGGAGCGGGCTTGCCCGCGAAGGCGTCTGAACGAACACCACAGAATCCCAGGAAACAACAATGACCGACTACACCGAATACTTCGACGAAGTGATCCAAGCCCACGTAGCCATCGAACAATGGCTGGCCGAGGAACGCGACGCGTCTGAACTGGAACAACTGCTGACGCGATTCTCGCCGCAGTTCTCCATGGTCTCGCCATTGGGCCGGCTGCTGGATTTTGCTGCGCTGAACGAGTTGTTCACGCTGGCGGGCGGCAAGAAACTCGGTTTTCGTATAGAACTCAGCGAGTTGCGCGGCATTGCGCTGTACGACGGTGGTGCGACCGTCAGTTATCGCGAGCAACAGACCGATGCCACCGGGTTGCACTCGGATCGCCGCTCCACCGTCGTGTTCGAAAAACAGACGGATGGCCGCGTGATCTGGCGGCATTTGCATGAGACGTTTTGCAAGGGGTGAACCTTCGCCTCATGCACCTTCGTCCTGCTTCACCACCACCGTACACGTAATCCCCGCCGCCAACAGCACGCCCTCCGGCACTTCATCGATGTGAATCCGCACCGGCACCCGTTGCGCCAGGCGTACCCAGTTGAAGGTCGGGTTCACATCGGCGATCAGTTCGCGGCTCTCCGGGTTGTCGCGGTCGTAGATGCCGCGCGAGATGCTTTCCACGTGGCCCTTGAGCACTTCGCCGCTCATCAGTTGCATGTCGGCCTTATCGCCGACGCGTATGTGGGGCAGTTTGGTTTCTTCGAAGAAGCCGTAGACCCAGAACGAGTTCATGTCGACCACGGCCATTTTCGCCTCGCCGATGCGCGCGTAGTCACCGCGATGCACGTTGAGGTTGGTGACGTAGCCGTCCACTGCCGCACGCACTTCGGTGCGCTTGAGGTTGAGTTCGGCGGCTTCCAGTTGCGCCTGGGCCTGCTGGTAATCGGCCTGGGCCGAGTCGGCGAGGTTGGTGGCGTCGTCGCGGTTTTCCTTCGAGATCACCAGGTTGTCCATGTCGGCGCGACGATGGGCGTTGACCTTGCGCATCTCCCAGGTCGCCTTGCGTGATGCCACCAGGCTTTGCGCCTGTTTCACCGCGAGGCGGTAGTGCTCGGGGTCGATCTGCATCAGCAAATCGCCCTTCTTCACCTGTTGGTTGTCACGCACCGGCACGTCCACCACTTCGCCGGTGACGTCGGCGGCGACGTTGATGACGTCGGCGCGCACGCGGCCGTCGCGGGTCCAGGGTGTGTTCATGTAGTGCTCCCACAAGGAGCGACCGATCCACAGCGCGAGGGCCAGCACCAACAAGGTCGCGAACAGGCTGAAAAACTTTTTCATCGGGACATTCTCAACGGTAGACAGTCAGCGCCAACGCGCCGAACAGACAGGTAAACAGGCTCAGGCGCAGCAACGCCGGGTGCCAGAAAAAACGGTACAGGTCGAACCCCGACAGGAACCGGTCCAGCGCCCAGGCAATGGCAGCCGCGATGAAAAACATCAGGGTCATGGTCGGCATGTACACGCCGTGGAAGGCGATTTCACGAGGCATGTGCAAGTCCTTGTGGCGAGCTGTTGGCGTAGGCAGCGAGCGGTGATTGCGGATCAAGCAAAGAGGTGCGGATGAAGTGCAGGTAGCTCTTCACCCGGCGCAATGCCGAAGTATCGAAGTGCGGGGCGAAGGGCTCGTCGGTGGACTGCACGCGACTGATCGCGTGATCGACAGCGACCAGTGCGCGTTCGAGGTTGCTGCTGTTCGGTTGCAGGAACAGCCGCACCAGCGCCCGCCCCATCACCCGAATCGCCTGGCGCCACGGCTGGGATTCGGCATAAGCCGGATGCACCGGTAGAATCGCCTGCTCTTTGCGCAGCTCAATGATTGCGTGGCCGACTTCCAGCACCACGAACATCCAGCGCAGCAAGTCGCGCTGCACTTGCGGTTGTCCCGCCGCGAAGCCGTAGGCCTGATGCACCAGGTCGCGGGTGCGGCTTTCGAAACTCGACGCCAGGCCCTTGAGCTTGCCGCTGATGGCGTACACCACCTGGCCGCGCAGGTCCTGCTCCAGTCGACGCCACAGCCAGCGGCTGTTGGGCGGCAGAATGATCGCCCCGGCCGCCGCGCACACCAGCATGCCGATCACCATCGCGATGTAATCGTTGATGAAGGTGTAGGGGTTGTAGACCGTGAGGTTGTCCGGCACCGAACCGGTGCTGAAAAAGATCAGCAGGCCAATGCCGACCCCGGCATATTTCGGACGCGAGGCGAGGAACGCGCCGAACACGATCACCGGCGCAAGCACCGTGCACAGCAACGCAAAACCATCGATCCACGGGTAGATGAAAAACATCTCGACGAAGCCCAACAGCGCACCCAACAATGTCCCGCAGGCCATCTGGAACGCCATGCGTTTCGGGTTCGGCGTGGCGGCGGCCAGGCCGACGGTCGCGGCGGCAATCAGGGTCATGGTCGCCCCGCTCGGCCACGCCGTGGCCACCCAATAGCTGCCCAGCACCACCAGGATGAACGACGCACGAATCCCCGACGCCGCGGCGGCCAGCCAGTTGGTTTGCGGGGTGAACGGCTCGTCCCATTGTTCTCGCGCATGGCTGTGATCGGCCAGGGATGCGTGGGTCTGTGCATAGCTGTGCAGATCGTCGACGAAGCGATACAGCAGTTCGTAAGCGGTGTGGAAGTCCAGTTGTTCGGCATCGCTCGGACCGCTTTGCTGGAACGTCGTCCGCAGGCTGCGCACCCGCGCCGGCAATCCTTCCTTGTAGGCGCTCAATACGCTGACCAGTCGCGCCGCATCGGCGCTGGTCAGGGCTCGGCCGCTGAAGCCGTCGAGCAACTCGGCGAGGTCCTGCAAGCCCGGTTTGATCGCCGCCACCACCTGATCCGCCGCGCTGCTGCGCAGGCGTTCGAGCAATTGGTGCAAGGCATTGAAGCGCGTGGTGATGCCCATGAACTCGCTGTTCAAGCGACTGAGCCGGCCATTGCGTCGGCGCATGTGCGGGTCTTCAAACACCGTGACGCTGCGCAAGCCTTCCAGGCCCACGGCTTCGGCGATGAAGCGCACGTTGCCGATCTCGAACGCCTCGCGCTGACTGCGACCGCGCAAGCCATCAGTGACGAACAGCGCGAACACGCCAAAGCGCTGATACAAGGCATTGCGCATCGCCGCGCTGGAAGACTGCGGCAGGATCGCGGCGCTGACCAGGGTCGAGCAAAGGATGCCCAAGGAGATTTCCAGCACCCGCCAGACCGCCGCCATGAACGCACCATCGGGGTGAGCCAGCGCCGGCAAGCCGACCATCGCCGCGGTGTAGCCGGCAAGGACGAAACCGTAGGCACGAAAGTTACGGCAACGGGCGGCGCCGGCCGTACAAATACCAACCCAGATCGCCAACGCGCCGAGGAACAGTTCAGTGTTCTGTGCGAACAAGGCGATCAGCGCGACCATCACCGCCGAGCCGGTGAGGGTGCCGAGAAAGCGATAGAAACTCTTGGCGAATACCTGGCCGCTTTGCGGCTGCATGACGATGAACACGGTGATCATCGCCGTGCGCGGTTGCGGCAGTTCCAGGCGCATGGCCAGCCACAGCGTCAGGAACGCCGCTAGCAGCACCTTGAAGATGTAGACCCAGGTCACGCCATCGCTGCGCGCCCAGTCATAGAAGCCCCGGCGCCATTCAAGGGCGTACAGCCAGCGCAAGGGTGAGGGCAAGGAAGTCATCAGATCCTGCTCAGTGATTGTCTGTAAAAACCCGAAACCTGTAGGAGCGAGTTTGCTAGCGAAGGCGGTGTGTCAGGCGAAGTAATCGTTGACTGACATGGCCTCTTCGCGAGCAAGCTCACTCCTACAGGGGTTGTGTTCAACGCAAAAGGCTCGGGGTTTTTGGCGCCTGGGTCTGGCTGTCTTTGGGCACGTCGTTGCCGGCACCAAGGCCGCCGCCGAGCGCGGTCACCAGTTCGGCATGGGCACTGAGGCGCGCCGCCTGAACCTGTTGCTGCACTTGTTGCTGCTTGAACAACAACGTCTGGGCGTTAAGCACGTTGAGGTAATCGGTCAGGCCGCGCTGGTAGGCGATCATCGCGATGTCGTAAGTCTTCTGCGCGGTGGCCACCGACTCGGCGGCGAACACCTGCTGCTTGTCCATCGACTCGCGGCGGATCAAATGGTCGGAGATATTTTTCAGCGCATTGACCAGGGTTTGGTTGTACTTGGCCACGGCCATGTCATAACCGGCCGAGGCTTCGCCCAGTTCCGAGCGCAGGCGCCCGCCGTCAAAGATCGGCAGCGAAATCGCTGGCCCGACGCTGTAGTTGAGTTTCTTGCCGGTCAAGAACTCCAGTGCCCCGCCGCCAGTGGCCATGTAGCCGAGGCTGCCGACCAGATCGACGTTCGGGTAAAAACCGGCATGGGCGACATCGATGCCCCGCGCTTGTGCCGCCACTTGCCAGCGACTGGCGACCACGTCCGGGCGTTGGCCGAGCAACTGCGCCGGCAATGACGACGGCAGTTTCAGCGGTGCACCCAGCTTCAGCGTGGGCCGTTGCAACTGTGCGCCGTCGCCCGGCCCCTTGCCGGCGAGCGCGGCGAGCTGGTTGCGACTCAAGGCGATTTCTTCGTCGAGGGCATCGATCTGACGATGGGTTTCCGGCAGCGGCGTCTCGGCCTGGCTGACTTCGAAATGAGTGCCGATGCCGCCGTTCAGGCGTTTTTGCGCCAGTTCGAGAATCTGCTGTTGCTGCTTGAGCGTCGCTTCGCCGATATCGCGCTGGGCGTAATGCAACGACAACTCGATGTAGACGCGCACGATGTTGTCCTGCAATTCGAGCTGGGCCTGGCGCGCTTCGGCGACGCTCATGTGGGCCATGTCCACGGCGCGCTCGGTGGCATTGCTTTCACGGCCCCAGAGGTCGAGCGCATAGCTGAAGCCCAGCGCGGTATTGTTGTCCCAG
Source organism: Pseudomonas sp. NFX15 (assembly GCF_049132105.1). Taxonomy (NCBI): domain Bacteria; kingdom Pseudomonadati; phylum Pseudomonadota; class Gammaproteobacteria; order Pseudomonadales; family Pseudomonadaceae; genus Pseudomonas; species Pseudomonas sp. NFX15. Next base: position 146,130 of record NZ_JAFMPV010000008.1, on the reverse strand, counting down.
GTGGTGGTGTTGGCCAGTTCACCGGGCCCGTAGAACTGGTCGGTCGGCCAATTGTGGCGCTTGAGGGTCGAATCGCCATTGATCTGCAACGACTCGGCCGCTTGCGCCACGCCGGCCATGGACTTGGCCTGGCGCACCCGGGCGGCCGCCATGGCCAAGCTCGGACTGCCTTGCAGGGCAAGGTCGATCCAGCGGTTCAGTTGCGGGTCGCCATAGGCTTGCCACCATTGCGCGGTGGGCCAGTGCGCATCGTGCGCAGCGCTCTGGATCGCTTCATCGGTGGCCAGTGAATTGGCCTCCAGTGCCTTGCCCTGCGGGGCAATACCTCCGGTTCCGATGCAGCCGCTGATTGCCAGGGTTAAAGCCAAAACACTGAGCGGCGAAAGCGCTCTGCTGATGCGACGCGGCACTGCTGCGATTTCCTGAAAAGAGGGGAAAAACGAGATCTTGTCGGAGCCGGCTTGCTGGCGATGCAGGCACCGCGGTGAATCTGGGTGACCGCAGCGACGCTATCGCCAGCAAGCCGGCTCCTACAGTCCGCGCAATTCTATGGGGGGGCTTTGATGGCGATAAGCTGGGATTCTTGTGATTCTTTGTTACCGTTAACGAGATAATCCGTAGGTAGGGGGTCACCGGCCCCGAAACTTCGTGTCACAATTTGCCATCGCACCCGAGAGCCCCCCATGGACACTTTGCAAAACATGCGCGCCTTCAGTTACGTGGCCGAGGCCGGCAGCTTCACCGCTGCCGCCGTGCAACTGGACACCACCACCGCCAACGTCTCGCGCGCGGTCTCCAATCTGGAAGCCCACCTGCAAACCCGCTTGCTCAACCGAACGACCCGGCGCATCGCCCTGACTGAGGCCGGCAAGCGTTACCTGTTGCGCTGCGAGCAGATCCTGGCCTACGTCGAAGAAGCCGAAGCCGAGGCCAGCGACGCCCATGCCCGCCCGGCCGGGCAACTGAAAGTGCACACCATGACCGGCATCGGCCAGCACTTCGTGATCGACGCCATCGCCCGTTATCGCAAGACCCACCCGGACGTGACCTTCGACCTGACCATGGCCAACCGCGTGCCGGACCTGCTCGACGAAGGCTACGACGTGTCCATCGTCCTCGCCCGCGAACTGCCGGACTCGGGATTCGTCTCCCAGCGCCTGGGCATCACCTACAGCATCGTTTGCGCCTCGCCGGCCTACGTCAAAGCCAACGGCTGCGCACAAAAACCCAGCGACCTGCTCAACCACGCCTGCCTGCGCCTGGTCAGCCCGGTAATCCCGCTGGAGAAATGGGCGTTTGATGGTCCTGAGGGCCAGGAAGTGGTCACCATCAACAGCTCGCCGTTCCTGGTGAACTCCGCCGACGCGATGAAATCCGCCATCATCAGCGGCATGGGCGTTGGCGTCCTGCCGCTGTACGCCGCGATCGAAGGCCTGCGCAACGGCACACTGGTGCGCGTGATGCCTCAGTACCGCTCGCAGGAACTGAACCTGTATGCGATCTACCCCTCGCGCCAGTACCTGGATGCGAAGATCAAGACCTGGGTCGAGTACCTGCGCGGATCGTTGCCGGAACTGCTGGCAGCGCATCAGGCGGAATTGGCGGCGTATGAATTGAGCGGGAGCCTGGGTGGGGCTCGGGTGGCGAATTGAGCCATCGGCTCAACGATTGATCTTTTGTGGGAGCGAGCCTGCTCGCGATGGTGTTCTCACATTCAACATCTCGGTGAGCAGATACACCGCTTTCGCGAGCAGGCTCGCTCCTACAATTGGATGTGCATCAATCTGCCAGAAATTGGCCGGCTGTCAGGCCGCCTTCGCGAGCAAGCCCGCTCCCACAGTTTTGAAAGGCGTACGCACCAAAGCATCAGGCCGGCCGGTAGGCCGCCTCAGGCGCTGTGGCGGTGCACGCCCCCTCGAGAGGCCGAGAGGAGGTTCTGCGCAGTGGGCAACCCGGCATGGATGCCGGGTTAGCCGCCCCCGGCCATGGATGGCCGATGGCGGCGGGCCCACGGAGCAGGACCGGAGCGAGGGCACCCTGAGCCTAAGCGAAGGGCCGAACGTCAGGGGCAAGAGCCCTTGGTTACTTGGGGCTTTTCCAAGTGACCCGCCGTAAGGGCGGAACCCATAGCCGCCATGACCCAAAAAACGGATATGCACACGGTCACCCACAACATGGTCGGCCCAGAGGCCGCCAAGACACCCAAGACACCCAAACTGACAGCGCCGTCAGTTAGCAGTCACCGTCCTGACCAGCAAACAGGTTTATAAAGGAAACTGCCCACCCACCGACCACCCAGCCCCGGCGCCCCACTCGCATGCGAATCCAGACCAAACCCGCCCTGCTCGTCGCCCTCCTGATCGTCCTGGCAGCGCTGGGCGTGTGGTACGCCACCAAACCGGCCACGGCCAAACTCGCCACCCCCACCGCCATCCCGGTACGCGTGGTCGCCGTCGCCGAAAAAGACGTGCCGCGCTACGTCAGCGGCATCGGCTCGGTGTTGTCTCTGCACAGCGTCGTGGTTCGCCCACAGATCGATGGCATCCTCACCAAACTGCTGGTGAAAGAAGGCCAACTGGTGAAAAAAGGTGACCTGCTGGCCACCATCGACGACCGCTCGATTCGCGCCAGCCTCGACCAGGCCCGGGCGCAACTGGGTGAAAGCCAGGCACAACTGCAAGTGGCGCTGGTCAACCTCAAGCGCTACAAACTGCTGAGCGTCGACGACGGCGTGTCCAAGCAGACCTACGACCAGCAACAAGCACTGGTCAACCAACTCAAGGCCACCGCCCAAGGCAACCAGGCCTCGATCGATTCCGCCGACGTACAACTTTCCTACACCCAAATTCGCTCGCCGGTCAGCGGTCGTGTCGGCATTCGCACGGTGGACGAAGGCAACTTCCTGCGCATGAGCGACGCCCAGGGCCTGTTCACCGTGACCCAGATCGACCCGATCTCGGTGGAGTTCTCCCTGCCGCAGCAAATGCTGCCGACGCTGCAAGGCCTGATCAGCGACCCCGAGCATGCCCAGGTCAAGGCTTACATCGGTGCCGATACCGACGGTGAAACCGGCAACCTGCTCGGCGAAGGCCACCTGACCCTGATCGACAACCAGATCAACGCCAACACCGGCACCATCCGCGCCAAGGCCGAATTCGACAACCCGGGGCAGAAGCTATGGCCCGGCCTGCTGGTGACGGTAAAGATTCAGACAGCCCTGGAGAAAGATGCGCTGGTGGTCCCGCCGACGGTCGTACAGCGCGGCCTCGACCAGCACTTCGTGTACCGGGTCAACGGCGACAAGGTTGAAGCCGTGCAGGTACAGATGGTCTATCAGGGCAGCGGCCAGGACATCATCAAGGGTGTGAAGCCCGGTGACGTGCTGGTCAGCGATGGCCAGTCGCGGCTCAAGCCGGGGTCGACGGTGCAGGTGCTCACCGAACCACCGCAAGTGGTGCAAACGGAGGCCAAACCATGAAGGGCCACGGCTCGGTTTCCGCCTGGTGCATCGACCGCCCGGTAGCCACCATCCTGCTGACCTTCGCCCTGGTGCTGCTGGGTGTGATCGCTTTTCCGAAACTGCCAATCGCGCCCCTGCCGGAGGCTGAGTTCCCGACCATCCAGGTGACCGCGCAACTGCCCGGTGCCAGCCCCGACACCATGGCGTCGTCGGTGGCCACGCCGCTTGAAGTGCAATTCAGCGCCATCCCCGGCATGACCCAGATGACCTCCAGCAGTGCCTTGGGCTCAACCCTGCTGACCCTGCAATTCACCCTCGACAAAAGCATCGACACCGCCGCACAGGAAGTCCAGGCGGCGATCAACACCGCCGCCGGCAAACTGCCCAAGGACATGCCGACGCTGCCGACCTGGAAAAAGGTCAACCCGGCCGACAGCCCGGTGCTGATCCTCAGCGTCAGCTCCACGCAAATGCCCGGCACCGAACTCAGTGACCTGGTGGAAACCCTGCTGTCACGTCAGATCAGCCAGATCGATGGCGTAGGGCAAATCAACATTACCGGGCAGCAACGTCCGGCGATTCGCGTACAGGCGTCCGCCGACAAACTGGCCGCCATCGGCCTGACCCTGGCGGACATTCGACAAGCGATCCAGCAGACCAGCCTCAACCTGGCCAAGGGTGCGCTGTACGGTGATTCGAGCATCTCCACGCTGTCCACCAACGACCAGTTGTTCCATCCAGAGGAATACAGCCAGTTAATCGTTTCCTACAAGGATGGCGCCCCGGTTCACCTCAAGGATGTTGCCAAAGTCGTCAATGGCGCGGAAGACGCCTACGTCCAGGCCTGGTCCGGTGATCGTCCCGGGGTCAACCTGGTGATCTCGCGTCAGCCCGGCGCGAACATCGTCGAAACCGTAGACCGTATCCAGGCCGCGCTGCCGGGACTGGAAGCCATGTTGCCGGCCTCGGTGCAGGTCAAGGTACTGATCGACCGCACCCAGACCATTCGCGCGTCCCTGCACGAAGTGGAAATCACCCTGCTGATCGCGATCATGCTGGTGGTGGCGGTGATGGCGCTGTTCCTGCGCCAACTGTCGGCCACGCTTATTGTGTCAGCGGTGCTCGGCGTATCGCTGACGGCCAGTTTCGCGCTGATGTACATCATGGGCTTCAGCCTCAACAACCTGACCCTGGTGGCCATCGTCGTGGCCGTGGGCTTCGTGGTCGACGATGCGATCGTCGTGGTGGAGAACATCCACCGTCACCTCGAAGCCGGCGACGGCATGCGCGAGGCGGCGATCAAGGGCGCGGGCGAGATCGGCTTCACCGTGGTGTCGATCAGCTTCTCGCTGGTGGCGGCGTTCATTCCGCTGCTGTTCATGGGCGGCGTGGTCGGGCGCTTGTTCAAAGAGTTCGCCCTCACCGCGACGTCGACCATCATGATTTCGGTGGTAGTGTCGCTGACCCTGGCGCCGACCCTCGCCGCGTTGTTCATGAAGGCTCCGGTGCATCACGCCCACGACAAACCGGGCTTCGGCGAGCGCTTGCTGGCGTGGTACGAAAAAGGCCTGCGCCGCGCCCTCGCCCACCAGAAGCTAATGGTCGGCGTGTTTGGCCTGTCCCTCGGCCTGGCCATCGCCGGTTACATTTTTATTCCCAAGGGTTTCTTCCCGATCCAGGACACCGGGTTCGTCCTCGGTACCACGGAAGCGGCTGCGGATATTTCCTACGGCGACATGGTGAAAAAACACCTGGCGATGGCCGAAATCGTCGCCGCCGACCCTGCCGTCCAGGCGTTTTCCCACTCGGTCGGCGTTTCCGGCAGTAACCAGACCATCGCCAACGGTCGCTTCTGGATTGCCCTCAAACCCCGGGGTGACCGCGACGTATCGGCCAGCCAGTTCATCGACCGCATCCGCCCGAAACTGATGAAAGTCCCGGGCATCGTGCTGTACCTGCGCGCCGGGCAAGACATCAACCTCAGCTCCGGCCCCAGCCGCGCCCAGTACCAATACGTGCTCAAGAGCAACGACGGCGGCACGCTCAGCACCTGGACCCAACGCCTGACGGAAAAACTGCGCACCAACCCGGCGTTTCGCGACATTTCCAACGACCTGCAACTGGGCGGCAGCATCACCCACATCAGCATCGACCGCAGCGCTGCGGCGCGTTTCGGCCTGACCGCCAGCGACGTCGACGAAGCGCTTTACGATGCGTTCGGCCAACGCCAGATCAATGAATTCCAGACCCAGATCAACCAGTACAACGTGATCCTGGAGCTCGACACCAAGCAGCGGGGCAAGGCCGAAAGCCTCAACTACTTCTACCTGCGCTCGCCCCTGAGCGGGGAAATGGTGCCGCTATCGGCCCTGGCCAAGTTCGATGCGCCCACTATCGGCCCGCTATCGATTGCCCACGATGGCATGTTCCCGGCCGCCAACCTGTCATTCAACCTGGCACCCGGCGTGGCGCTGGGCGACGCCGTCATCATGCTCAACCAGGCCAAGGCCGACATCGGCATGCCGACCGCCATCAGCGGCAACTTCCAGGGTGCGGCCCAGGCGTTCCAGAGTTCGCTGGCCAGCCAGCCGTGGCTGATCCTCGCGGCGCTGGTGGCGGTGTACATCATTCTCGGCGTGCTGTACGAGAGCTTCGTGCATCCGCTGACGATCATTTCGACCTTGCCTTCGGCGGGCCTGGGCGCGGTGATCATGCTGTGGATCTGCGGCCAGGACTTTTCGATCATGGCCCTGATCGGCCTGGTGCTATTGATCGGTATCGTCAAGAAAAACGGCATCCTGATGATCGACTTCGCCCTCGAAGCGCAGCGCCATGGCGGGTTGTCGCCGGAGGATGCGATCTTCAAGGCCTGTATCACTCGGTTCCGGCCGATCATCATGACCACCCTCGCCGCCCTGCTCGGCGCCCTGCCGCTGATGCTCGGCTACGGCACCGGCGCCGAATTGCGCCAACCACTGGGCATCGCGGTGGTCGGCGGTTTGCTGGTGAGCCAGGCGCTGACGCTGTTCACCACGCCAGTCATATACTTGTGGCTGGAGCGACTGTTCCATCGACCTAAACCGGCGCCCGTAGCGGCGCTGGCGACCACAGACTGAGGCGGGTCATGCGCGTTCTGATTATCGAAGACGAAGAAAAAACCGCGGACTATCTGCACCGCGGTCTGACGGAACAGGGTTACACCGTGGACCTGGCGCGCGATGGTGTGGAAGGCCTGCACCTGGCGCTGGAAAGTGACTACGCGGTGATCGTCCTCGACGTGATGTTGCCGGGCCTCGACGGCTTCGGCGTGTTGCGCGCCTTGCGTGCGCGCAAGCAAACCCCGGTGATCATGCTCACCGCTCGCGAGCGCGTGGAAGATCGCATCAAGGGCCTGCGCGACGGTGCCGACGATTACCTGGGCAAACCGTTTTCCTTCCTGGAGCTGGTGGCACGCCTGCAAGCGCTGACCCGGCGCAGCGGCGGCCATGAACCGGTGCACGTGAGCATCGCCGACCTGTGGATTGACTTGATCAGCCGCAAGGCGACCCGCAGTGGCACACGGCTGGATCTGACCGCCAAGGAGTTCTCGCTGCTCAGCGTGCTGGCCCGCCGCCAAGGGGAAATCCTGTCGAAAACCGCGATTGCCGAGATGGTCTGGGACATCAATTTCGACAGCGACGCCAACGTCGTCGAAGTCGCGATCAAACGCCTGCGGGCCAAGCTCGACGGGCCGTTCGAAGAAAAACTGCTGCACACCATCCGCGGCATGGGCTATGTGCTGGAGAGCCGTAGTGTCCAGTAACTCCATCGCCCTGCGCCTGAGCGGGATGTTCACACTCGTGGCGCTGCTGGTGTTTTTGTTGATCGGCTGGGCGTTGTACCAGCAGGTCGACAAAGGCCTGGGGCTGTTGCCCGAAGCCGAGCTGGATGCACGCTACAGTGTGCTCGAATCTACGGTCGGCCGTTACGGCACGCCCGAGCATTGGGTGAAAATCAACAACAAACTCAACCTGCTGAGCGAGGAAGACAAGCGCATCAGTTTCTGGATCCTCAGCGGCGATCCGAACTACGAATACGGCAAGCCCACTGCGCAGATTCGTGCCTTTGCTGAAGGGCCACTGGGTATGCGCGACATGCATCTGCCGGATCACCCCTATCCGCTGAAAGTGCTGGTCAGTGAATTCCCGGCCAAAGACCAGCGGCCACCGCTGCGCTTCATGATCGCCATCAATACCGAGACGTTTTTCCAGACCCAGCATCAACTGCTGATCGCGCTGATCAGCCTGGCCATCGTCGGTGTGTTGCTGGCTTCGGCGCTCGGGTATTGGGTGGCACGGATCGGCCTAAAGCCACTGATCAAACTGTCCCAGGAAGCCCGACGCCTGGCCCCGCCCCTGCGCTCGGGCCGCTTGCGCCTGTCACCGTTGCCGCCGGAGCTGGATCAGTTCGTCAGCTCCTTCAACTCGACCCTGGAACGGGTCGAACAGGCCTATTCACGCCTTGAGTCGTTCAACGCCGACGTCGCCCATGAACTGCGCTCGCCCCTGACCAACCTGATCGGCCAGACCCAGGTCGCGCTGACCCGTGGACGCTCCGCCGAGCATTACTTCGAAGTGCTGCAATCGAACCTCGAAGAGCTGGAGCGGCTGCGCTCGATCATCAACGACATGCTGTTCCTGGCGAGTGCCGATCAAGGCAGCAAGGCGACCAAACTGACCTCCACGTCGCTGGCCGATGAAGTGGCCACGACCCTGGAGTACCTGGACTTCATTCTCGAAGACGCCCAAGTCCAGGTCGAGGTCAGTGGTGACGCGCAAGTGCGCATCGAGATTGCCCACTTGCGCCGGGCGTTGATCAACCTGCTGAACAACGCGGTGCAGCACACCGCACCCGGTCAGATCATTCATGTGCACATTGAAGCGGCAGAACATCAGGTCAGCATCGGCGTCGCCAATCCTGGCTCGCCGATTGACCGCGAACACCTGCCACGGCTGTTCGAGCGCTTCTATCGAGTCGATGCCTCGCGCAGCAACAGCGGCCACAACCATGGCCTGGGGCTGGCCATCGTCAAGGCGATTGCGTTGATGCATGGCGGCGACGTGTTCGTGCGCAGCGACCATGGGATGAATACCTTCGGCATGTATCTGCCGACCTGATCCCCCTCGCGACAAGGAATGTGTGCCACCCATCAATCTTTGCTTTTGCTGTAACAGTCCTTTCAACAATCCGCTCTTTTTCCCCTCGCCTCATATCCTTATCTTTGCCCGCACCACACAGCACTTGCCAAGCAAGAAGGTCTTAAAGATGTCCAACAGTATGGGTATTGCCAGCGCTTTCGTTTTGTCCTCTTTGTTCCTGTCGCCATTGGCGATGGCGGAAGAATCGCAGACGTTCGTTGCGCATAACGCCGCACGCACCGCCACGTTCGAAGAGCACCATATCGAGATGACTGCCAAGGCGGCGCAGGACTCCCAAACCTCTCAAGCATCGACCCTGCAGGCCCAGCCACAGGTCGAAAAGGACAGCTGACCCGCATCGGATACCACCCTTTCCCTCGACACTTTTCATCGGCTCTTCCCTTTGAAAACGTTGTCTTCAAAGCCGCTGCTGTCAGCGGCTTCTTTTTGTGGCGACTTCACGTTCATTGCAGTATCTGTAACGAATGTCACTGGCACCCCCGCGGTTGGTCAATCGTTCAAGCAACAGGCTCGATTCACGGGGCTGCGACGTTTATGCAACTACGCTTACAACGTCCCTCCAGCAGACGTCAGCCCTATGACTGCAAGCCGCACCCCACAGATTCAAGGCACGCCGAGTCGACCGGAGATCATGGTGATCTTCGGCAGCACCCTGACGGTCATCTCGATCCTGTGCATCGTCACGTTCCTGCTGATCCGCGAACACGCCTACGCCCAGCAAACCGCGACCCGCAGCGCGACCACCATCGCGCAACTGATCGATGCCGACGTCCTGCGCACGGTCGAGCTCTACGACCTGACCTTGCAAGGCCTGATCGCCGCCGCGCAACGGGACGACCTGAAGCTGGTGTCGCCGCAGATCCGCCACCTGGTGCTGTTCGACCGCTCCACCACCGCACGCTACAAGGGCGACATCCTGCTGCTGGACAAGCACGGCGACGTGCTGGCCGACTCCTCCCTGATCGAACCGAAACCGGGCAACTTCGCTGACCGCGATTATTTCCTGGCCCATGCCTTCAACCGCGACACCGGCATGTTCATCAGCCGCCCCTTCAAGCCGCGCTGCGATTGCGACGACAGCGACGAATGGCGCATCAGCTTCAGTCGGCGTATTTCTTCGTCCACGGGGGAATTTGAAGGGGTCGCCGTGGCGTCGATGCGCATGAGCTACTTCGATCAATTGTTCAACAGCCTCGACATCGGCCACGGCAGTACCCTGGGCATCATCAACGACGAGGGGGTTCTGCTGGCGCAAAAACCGCACCGGGAAAAAAACACCATCGGCAAAAGCGTCGCCAGCCGGCCCAACGTCATCCGCATGTTGCAGGAACGCAGCGGCACCTTCGAAAGCGTCTCGAGTGTCGATGGCGAGAGGCGCCTGTACACCTTTACCCGGGTCGGTAACTTGCCGTTGACCGTTATCGTCGCCCTGTCCCTCGATGAAGTGTTCGCCACCTGGAACCGCACGGCCTACGTCATCAGCGGCGCCACCGGGGTGTTGTGCATCGGCCTGTTGTGGCTGACCTGGCTGCTCTGCCGCGAACTGCGCCTGCGCCAATGTGCCGAACAGGAACTGGCGCAACTGGCCGCCACCGATGCCCTGACCGGCGTGGCCAACCGCCGCTCGCTGGATCTGACCCTGCGCCATGAATGGTTTCGTGCACAGCGCAGCGGCAAGCCGTTATCGCTGCTGATGATCGATGCCGACCACTTCAAGGCGTTCAATGATCGGCACGGGCATCAGGCCGGCGATGAAGCGTTGCGGGCGTTGGCCGAAGTGATCCGCGCCAATGTCCATCGACCGGCGGACCTGGTGGCCCGCTATGGTGGCGAAGAGTTCTCGGTGGTCCTGGCTGAAACCGACAGCGAAGGTGCGCGACAGATCGCCGAACATATCCGCCAGGCGGTTCAGGCACTGCCGCTGGTGGACCCGGGTGAGCCGCCGATGAGCGTTAGCATCGGCATCGCCACCTGGACGGCGGCCAGCGATCTGAGCCTGGAGCAGTTGCTGTTCAGTGCGGACAAGGCGTTGTACCAGGCCAAGGAAGGGGGGCGTAACCGGGTGGTGTGTGCCAGTTGAATTTCGTGTTGAACTAATTGGCGCCTTCGCTGGCAAGCCAGCGCCTACAGGGGAATGCGATCAACTGTAGGAGCTGGCTTGCCAGCGAAGAGGCCGTCACTGCCACCCTTGAAATCAGGGCATAAAAAAAGGCCACCCGAAGGTAGCCCTTAAAAACTAGAGAGGTTTTTTGCTTACACGGCCGCAACCGGGCGCATGTAAGAAATCGGTGCGGTGCTCGCGTCTTCGAACGTCACGACTTCCCAGGCATCTGTCTGCTCAATCAACTTGCGCAGCAACTGGTTGTTCAGTGCGTGGCCGGACTTGAAGCCCTTGAACTCACCAATCAGGCTATTGCCCAGCAGGTAGAGGTCACCAATTGCATCGAGAATCTTGTGCTTCACGAATTCGTCTTCGTAGCGAAGGCCGTCTTCGTTCAGTACGCCATCGGCGTCGACCACAATTGCGTTTTCAACACTGCCGCCGAGTGCGAGGTTGTGCTTGCGCAGGTACTCGATGTCACTCATGAAACCAAAGGTTCGGGCGCGGCTGACTTCTTTTACGAACGAAGTGCTGGAAAAATCCACGCTTGCACTTTGCGTGCGGTCACGGAAAACCGGGTGATCGAAATCGATCTCGAAGCTCACCTTGAACCCGTCGAAAGGGACGAAAGTAGCGCGCTTGTCGCCATCTTCCACTGTCACTTCCCGCAGGATGCGGATGAACTTCTTGGCGGCGTCCTGTTCTTCCAGGCCAGCCGATTGAATCAGGAATACGAAAGGTCCGGCGCTACCATCCATGATCGGGACTTCGGACGCGGAGAGCTCGACGTAGGCGTTATCGATGCCCAGGCCTGCCATGGCCGAGAGCAAGTGCTCCACCGTGTCCACTTTGACGTCACCGTTAACCAGCGTGGTCGACATAGTGGTTTCACCAACGTTTTCCGCGCGGGCAGGGATCTGCACCACAGGATCGAGGTCGGCGCGACAAAACACAATGCCAGTGTCGACAGGCGCAGGCTTGAGGGTCAGGTAGACCTTCTCCCCGGAGTGCAGGCCGACACCTGTGGCACGGATAATATTCTTCAGGGTGCGTTGTTTAATCATGGCATGGGCCGCTTCAGCGCAAATTGCGAACTGGTATCAACAAAGGCTGGCGATGATAGCAGACCAGACCTTTGCTGAACACCAATCACCCGAATACCCCTGATACATTTCATCAATCGGCCTGACGACGCAGGAAAGCCGGGATGTCCAGGTAGTCCAGGTCATCTTGCGGGTTCATCTTCGCGGCAGTCGCAGCACCGGCCTGAGCCTGGTTGCGCATGACGGTCGGACGATCCAGGTCACGGTAGTTCACCGCTGGCGCTTCCTGACGAACAGGGGCCTGTTGTTGTGGCTGTTGAGCCATCGACGTGTGGACGGTGTTGTCGATGACCTTCACAGGTTTCTCGATTTTAGCGCCCAGACCGGTTGCAACAACAGTCACGTGCAGCTCGTCTCGCATGTCCGGATCGATCACGGTACCGACCTTGACCATGGCGTGCTCGGAGGCGAATGCCTCGATGATGCTACCCACGTCGGAGTACTCGCCCAGGGACAAATCCGGACCGGCGGTAATGTTGACCAGGATGCCGCGAGCGCCTTGCAGGTTCACGTCTTCCAGCAACGGGTTGCGAATGGCCGCTTCGGTGGCCTCACGTGCGCGGTTCGGACCGCTGGCGCAGCCAGTGCCCATCATCGCCATGCCCATTTCGCTCATCACGGTACGCACGTCGGCGAAGTCGACGTTGATCATGCCCGGACGCTTGATGATGTCGGAGATACCGCGAACGGCACCGGCCAGTACATCGTCGGCCTTGGCGAAAGCCGACAGCAGGCTGGCGTCTTTACCGAGGATGGTCAGCAGCTTCTCGTTGGGAATGGTGATCAACGAGTCGACGCTTTCGGAGAGCATGCGGATGCCTTCGTCGGCGATCTGCATACGCTTGCGGCCTTCGAACGGGAACGGACGGGTCACCACCGCAACGGTGAGGATTCCCATTTCCTTGGCCACTTCGGCGATGATCGGCGCAGCACCGGTACCGGTACCGCCACCCATGCCGGTGGTGATGAACACCATGTTGGTGCCCTGCAGGACTTCGGCAATGCGCTCGCGGTCTTCCAGCGCGGCTTGACGGCCGACTTCAGGGTTGGCGCCAGCGCCCAGGCCCTTGGTCACGCCAGTGCCCAATTGCAGGATGGTGCGCGCGCCGATGTTTTTCAGCGCTTGAGCATCGGTGTTGGCGCAGATGAATTCGACGCCTTCGATGTTGCTCTTGACCATGTGGTTGACAGCGTTGCCGCCGCCACCGCCGACACCGATAACTTTGATTACCGGGCTTGCGGGGATGTTGTCTACGAGTTCGAACATTTTCCCTCTCCTTTACATTCTCTAGTTTTTTCGCCTACTGCGTGCTTCGGTGTAACGGTGTTGCGGTAAATCAGAAATTGCCCTGGACCCACTTCTTCAAGCGGTCCAGCAACGGAGCCTGTGGCTCTTCGTTGCTATAACTGTCGCGGCTGCCGATGCCCGAGAACGAGATGCCGTCGGACTGCTTCTGCAGGCCGTACATCAACAGGCCAACGCCGGTGGAATAGATCGGGTTGCGCACCACGTCATCCAGGCCCTTGACGCCATGCGGCACACCCAGGCGCACCGGCATGTGGAAGATTTCCTCGGCCAGTTCGGTCGCGCCTTCCATTTTCGACGTACCGCCGGTCAGCACGATGCCGGCCGGGATCAGGTCTTCGTAGCCGCTACGGCGCAATTCGGCCTGGATCAGCGTGAACAGCTCGTCGTAGCGCGGCTCGACCACTTCGGCCAAGGCCTGGCGGGACAGCTCGCGTGGCGGACGGTCGCCGACGCTTGGTACCTTGATGGTTTCACCGGCACCGGCCAGTTTGGCCAGGGCGCAGGCATAGCGAATCTTGATTTCCTCGGCGTACTGGGTCGGGGTGCGCAACGCCATGGCGATGTCGTTGGTCACCTGGTCACCGGCAATCGGGATCACCGCGGTATGACGAATCGCGCCTTCGGTGAAGATCGCAATGTCGGTGGTACCGCCACCGATGTCCACGAGGCACACGCCCAGCTCTTTCTCGTCGTCGGTCAGCACCGAGTAGGCCGAAGCCAGTTGCTCGAGAATGATGTCGTCGATTTCCAGGCCGCAGCGACGCACGCATTTTTCAATGTTCTGTGCGGCGTTGACGGCGCAAGTGACCACGTGGACCTTGGCTTCCAGACGCACGCCGGACATGCCCAGCGGCTCGCGGACGCCTTCCTGGTTATCGATCACGTAGTCCTGCGGCAGGGTGTGCAGTACGCGCTGGTCAGCCGGGATCGCCACGGCCTGGGCAGCGTCGAGCACACGCTCAAGGTCAGCCGAGCTGACTTCGCGATCACGAATCGCCACGATGCCGTGGGAGTTCAGGCTGCGGATGTGATTGCCCGCCACGCCGACGAACGCCGAGTGAATGCGGCAACCGGCCATCAGCTGCGCTTCTTCAATGGCGCGCTGGATCGATTGCACGGTGGACTCGATGTTCACCACCACGCCTTTTTTCAGGCCACGGGACGGATGGGTGCCGATCCCGACGATTTCCAGCGTGCCGTCGTCCCCGACCTCGCCTACCAGCGCCACCACCTTGGAGGTGCCGATATCGAGACCGACGATCATTTTGCCGCTTTGCACGTTTGCCATGGGTCCTGCCTCTTCTTAATTCTTCGCGACAGCGGGTTGGGCTGCCGTGGGCGCTACAGGTTCCCGCCAGCCAACAGCGAGGCCGTTGGCGTAGCGCAGATCGATGCGCGCAATGTTCGTAATCTGTTCTTTGAGCGTCTTGTCATAGATGGCAATGAAGCGGCGCATCTTTTCCACCAGGTTGCCGCGTCCCAGCAACAGTTCGATCCCCGGGCCGGCACTGCCGGGGCCGGTGGTCAGGAACCAGCTGCCGCGTTCGCGCAACTCCAGGCGTGCAATCGAGAAGCCCAGAGGCCGGAGCATCTGACTCAACACCTGGTACTGCTGCATCACCTGCTGCTGGGCCCGCTGGGGTCCGAACAGCTGAGGCAAATGTTCGTAGTTCGCCAATTCACGCGGGGTGAAGGCCTGGCCCTGGTTGTTCAACAGCGATTCGTCGCCCCAACGGGCCACTGGCAATTGTTCTTCCAGGCGGATCACCACTTGATCCGGCCAAACCCGGCGCACTTCGGCGTGGGCGATCCATGGCATCTGTTCCAGCTCGGTGCGCATGCTCGCCAGGTCGATGGTGAAGAAGCTCGACGCCACGTAAGGGGCGATTCGCTGCTGCACCGCTTGCTGGCTGATGTAACTCAAGTCGCCCTGCACGTTGATCTTGGTGATCGGCCGGTCGGCATACGGCAACAACCGCGTCGCGCCTTCGTACGTACCGAACCCCAGGGCCACCAGCAGCACCGGCCAGAACAACACTTTGAGAAAGCCGAAGTTGGCTTTCGGCAGGCGCACAGACATCGGCTCTTTGGCCACCATTCGGCTGGCACCCCGCGGCACCGGCTTGCGGCCGGGAGGTGCGGGGGGCTGATGTCTGAGCTGAGCGCCTTGCATGGTCTTAACCTCTTTGCTCTTCGCTGCCGGCAACGCTCTCGGCCAGGATGGCCAGGACCAGTTGCTGGAAATCCAGACCGGCAGCACGGGCCGCCATCGGCACCAGGCTGTGATCGGTCATGCCCGGTGCGGTGTTGACTTCGAGAAACCAGAACTGCCCGTCGGCGTCCTGCATGACGTCTGCCCTGCCCCAACCGGCGATACCCAGCGCTTCACAGGCTTTCGCCGTGAGGTCCATGAGTTCCTTTTCCTTGGCGCTGTCCAGACCGCACGGAATCCGGTACTGGGTATCGTTGGCGATGTACTTGGCGTCGTAGTCGTAGAAGCTGTGCGTCGTGCCCAGGGCAATCGGTGGCAACACCTGGTCACGCAGGGTGGCGATGGTGAACTCCGGACCGTGAATCCATTGCTCGACCAACACTTGCGAATCGTAGGTACTGGCCGCTTTCCAGGCGTCGATCAATTCGGACGCGGAACTCACTTTGGCCATACCGATACTCGAACCTTCATGCGCCGGTTTGACGATCAAAGGGAAGCCCAGTTCCGTCGCCGCCGAAATACAATCGGCCTCGCTGCTCAGCACCGCGTGACGTGGCGTCGGGATGCCCAGGCTGTGCCAGACCTGCTTGGTGCGCAGTTTGTCCATGGCCAGCGCCGACGCGAGGATGCCGCTGCCGGTGTACGGGATGCCCAGGCATTCGAGCAGGCCCTGCATGCTGCCGTCTTCACCGCCACGACCGTGGAGGATGATGAAGGCGCGGTCGATCTTTTCATTGAGCAAACGTTGCAGCAGGTCATCGCCCACGTCGAGGCCGAACGCGTCCACGCCAGCGCTTTGCAGCGCGTCGAGAACGGCATTGCCCGACTTCAGCGACACTTCGCGCTCGGCACTCTTGCCGCCGAACAGCACGGCAACGCGGCCGAAGTCTTTCGGCGCGATGGTGGAGAACAGGTTGGCGTAGGCAGCCGTCATTTCAGCTTCCCCTTCTCTGGTGCAGCAACGGCACCGGGGAACAACTCGCTTTTCAACAGTTTTGGTGCAAGGCCACCGATATCACCAGCGCCCTGGCACAGCAGGATGTCGCCGGCGCGCAGCAGCGGCTTGACCACTGGCGCGAGGTCGACCCCACGCTCGATGTAGATCGGGTCAAGCTGGCCACGCTGACGGATGCTGTTGCACAGCTTGCGGCTGTCGGCACCCGGGATCGGCTCTTCGCCAGCCGGGTAGACCTCCATCAGCAGCAGCACGTTGGCGTCGGCCAGTACATTGACGAAGTCGTCGTACAGGTCACGGGTACGGCTATAGCGGTGCGGCTGGTAGACCATCACCAGGCGGCGCTCCGGCCAGCCACCACGCACGGCCTTGATCACAGCCGCGACTTCGGTCGGGTGGTGACCATAGTCATCGACCAGCATCACGCTGCCGCCGTCCACCGGCAGTTCGCCGTAGACCTGGAAGCGTCGACCCACGCCCTGGAACCCGGACAGGCCCTGGACGATGGCTTCATCGCTGACGCCTTCGTCGGTGGCGATGCAAATGGTCGCCAGCGAGTTCAATACGTTGTGGTTGCCCGGCATGTTCACGGACACGTCCAGTGGCTCGCGGTCAGGGCGCAGCACGGTGAAGAACGTCTGCATGCCCTGCTGGCGCACATTGATGGCGCGCACGTCGCAGTCTTCGCCGAAGCCGTAGGTCACGGTCGGACGCTTGACCAATGGCAGGATTTCACGCACCACCGGATCGTCCAGGCAGACCACGGCCAACCCGTAGAACGGCAGGTTGTGCAGGAACTCGACGAAGGTCTTCTTCAGCTTGTTGAAGTCACCGTCGTAGGTCGCCATGTGATCGGCGTCGATGTTGGTGACCACGGCAACCAGCGGTTGCAGGTGCAGGAAGCTGGCGTCGCTTTCGTCGGCTTCGGCGATCAGGTAGCGGCTGGTGCCGAGTTGGGCATTGGTGCCCGCGGCGTTCAGTCGGCCACCGATCACGAATGTCGGGTCCAGGCCACCGGCGGCGAACACCGAAGCGATCAGGCTGGTGGTGGTGGTTTTGCCATGGGTACCGGCGACGGCGATGCCGTGGCGATAGCGCATCAGCTCAGCCAGCATTTCGGCACGCGGCACCACCGGGATGCGACGTTCCAGCGCAGTCGCGACTTCCGGGTTGGAGGTGTTCACGGCGCTCGACACCACCAGCACGTCGGCGGCGGCGGCGTTCTCGGCACGGTGGCCGATGAAGATCTGCGCGCCAAAGGACTCCAGGCGTTCGGTGACCGGCGAAGCCTTCAGGTCAGAACCGGACACGGCATAACCCAGGTTCAGCAACACTTCGGCGATCCCGCACATGCCCACGCCGCCGATACCGACGAAATGGATGTGACGGATACGGCGCATTTCCGGTTGCGGCATGGCTTTCTGACTCTCAACCATGGGCCACCTCCAGGCAGCTATCGACCACGTTACGGGTGGCATCGGGTTTGGCCAGGCGGCGGGCAGCGCTGGCCATTTCGTTGAGTCGTTGTGGTTGCATCAGGACCTCTGTCAGGCGAGCGGCAAGGTCCGCTGCACCAGTCGTTCTTTGCGGCATCAGGAAGGCTGCGCCTTCACGGGCCAAATATTCGGCGTTGCGGGTCTGGTGATCGTCGATGGCATGGGGCAAAGGCACCAGCATCGAGGGCAGACCGGCGGCGGCCAGTTCACTGATGGTGAGTGCGCCTGCGCGACACACCACCAGGTCGGCCCAGCTGTAGGCTTGGGCCATGTCTTTGATGAAGGGCTGCACCTGCGCCTCGACGCCAGCCGCGCGATAGCGCTCTGCAGTCACTTCATCGTGGTTTTTGCCGGCCTGATGGAACACTTCCGGACGCCAGTCGGCAGCGACTTGCGACAGGGCTTCAGGCAGCAACTTGTTCAACGGCTCTGCGCCCAGGCTTCCACCCAGGATCAGCAAACGCGCCTTGCGACCGGCAAGCGCTGGTCGCGATGTTTCGAGGAACAACTCGGTGCGCACCGGATTACCGGTGGTCCGGCGGCTGTCCGACAGGGTAAAGGTGTCGGGGAACGCTTCACAGACTCGGGCGGCAAACGGCACCAGCAACCGATTGGCGGTACCGGCCACGGCGTTCTGCTCGTGAACGATCACCGGCACCCCGGCCAGTTTGGCCGCGACACCGCCAGGGCCGGTCACATAACCACCAAAGCCCACGACGCAGACTGGTTGCAGACGGCGAATGATCGCCCGCGCCTGCCAGACCGACTTGAGCAACATGAACGGCGCCTTGAGCAGGGACAATTTGCCCTTGCCACGCAGGCCGCTGGCGTTGATCCGGTGCAGCTCGATACCGGCTGCCGGCACCAGATCGTTCTCGATGCCACGCGGGGTGCCGAGCCAGTGCACGGTGTAGCCACGCGCCTGGAATTCGCGAGCACAGGCCAGTGCCGGGAACACGTGCCCACCGGTGCCGCCGGCCATGATCATTACGTTAGCGCCCATGGTGCGTCTCCTCGGCGAAGTCGCTCTCATGGAACTCCATCTCTTCGCTGCCCAGGTGGGTTCGACTCTCCCACTCGATGCGCAGCAACAAGCCGAGACAGGCACAGCAAATCACCAACGAACTACCGCCGTAACTGAGGAACGGAAGGGTCAGGCCCTTGGTCGGCAGCAAGCCAACGTTCACGCCGATGTTGATCAGGAACTGGCCGATCCACAGGAACGACAGGCCGTAGGCCACGTAGGCCGCAAAGAACTGCTTGGCCTTCTCGGCCCACAAGCCGATGTACATGCCACGGATACACACGAAGACGAACAGCGCCACGGTGCACAACGAACCTACCGCCCCCAGCTCTTCGGCCAACACGGAGAACACGAAGTCGGTATGGGCTTCGGGCAGGTAGAACTGTTTCTGCACGCTGTTACCCAGGCCGACGCCCAGCCATTCACCGCGACCGAAGGCGATCAATGCCTGGGACAACTGATAGCCGGCACCGAACTGGTCGGCCCACGGGTCGGCAAAGTTGGTCAGGCGCGCCATTCGATACGGCTGCATCTGAATCAACAACACCACGGCGCCAACGGCCAGTACCACCATCAAGGAAAAACGGAACAGCCCGACCCCGCCAAGGAACAGCATCGCCGCCGCAGCCCCCATCATCACGACGGTGGCGCCGAAGTCCGGCTCCATCAGCAGCAGGCCTGCCATCGGCAACAGCACGATGAACGGCTTGAAGAAGCCCATCCAGCTTTCGCGCACTTCTTTCTGGCGACGCACCAGATAGCCGGCGAGGTAGATCACCACGAACACCTTGGCGATCTCGGAAGGCTGGACGTTGAAGAAACTGAAACCGATCCAGCGCATCGAGCCGTTCACCTCACGGCCGATCCCCGGGACGATCACCATCACCAGCAAGCCGAACGCGCCCAGCAACATCAACCAGCCCAGGCGCTGCCAGGTGGCAATCGGGATCATCATGGTGACGACGCAGGCACCCAGGCCCAACACCACGTAGATAAGGTGACGAATCATGTAATACAGGGCGCTGCCCGACTGCACGGCCGCCACTTCGGTGGATGCCGAGGCAATCATGATCAGCCCCAGCCCGAGCAATGCCAGGCAGCCGGCGAGCATCGGGAAATCGAGGTCGATACCGCGCCCGGTGATGATCGGCGAAGGGTATGGCTTGATGATGCCTTTGAGGCTCATGCCAGATCCTCCACGGCTTTGACGAACTGGTGACCACGGTCTTCGTAGTTCTTGAACATGTCGAAACTGGCGCAGGCAGGCGACAGCAGCACCACGTCGCCTGGCTGGGCGGCGGCGCGGCATTGCGCGACGGCTTCGACCAGCGAACCGGCGCGGATCAGCGGCACCGCGTCGCCGATGGCCTCGCCGATCTTGTCGGAGTCACGGCCCATCAGGATCACGGCGCGGCAGTTGGCTGCCACCGGGTCGCGCAGGTCCTTGAACTCGGCGCCCTTGCCGTCGCCGCCGGCGATCAGCACCACCTTGCCGTCGATGTCCGCGCCCAGTCCTTCGATGGCCGCCAATGCGGCACCCACGTTAGTGGCCTTGGAATCGTTGTAGTAGCCCACGCCGTCCAGGTCTCGGACCCATTGGCAGCGATGCTCCAGGCCGGCAAACGTGCGCAGGCTCGACAGCATGGCATCGAACGGCAGGCCGACCGCATGGCCGAGGGCCAGGGCCGCCAGGGCGTTGGACTGGTTATGGGCGCCGCGAATCTTCAAGTCGCGCACCGGCATCAGGTTCTGGAATTCGAAGGCCAGGTATTTCTCACCGTTTTCTTCACGGATACCAAACGCCTTGAAATCGGGTTTGCTCAGGCCGAAAGTCCAGCACGGCTGGCCCTCGCCCATCAGTGGACGGCTCAGGGCGTCCTGGCGATTGACCACGAACTGCCGCGCACCACGGAAGATCCGGTGCTTGGCCAGGTGATAGGCCGGCAGACCGCTGTAGCGGTCCATGTGGTCTTCGCTGACGTTGAGCACGGTCGCCACTTCGGCGTTGAGCTGATCGGTGGTTTCCAGCTGGAAACTCGACAGCTCCATCACGTACAGCTCAACGTCGTCGCGCAGCAGGTCCAGCGCCGGCGTGCCGAGGTTGCCGCCGACGGCAACGCGCTTGCCCGCCGCTGCCGCCATTTCGCCGACCAGGGTGGTGACGGTGCTTTTCGCGTTGGAACCGCTGATGGCCACGATCGGCGCCTTCGCGTTACGCGCGAACAGCTCGATGTCGCCGGACAATTTCACGCCACGGGCAGCCGCCGCCTGCAGGGCCGGGGTCGCCAGCGCCAGGCCGGGGCTCACGTAGAGCTCGTCGGCACGGCACAGGAATTCGACGTCCAGCTCGCCACAACGCACTTCCACGTGCGGATAGTCACGCTTGAGCGTGGCCAGTTCCGGTGGATTTTCCCGCGTGTCGGCCACGGCAAACGCCACGCCCCGGTTCGCCAGGAAGCGAACCAGGGACATGCCGCTCTTGCCGAGGCCGACAACGATGCGGAAGTGGTCAGAAGCGATCAGAGACACGGGTTTCTACCTCAGCTTCAGGGTGGCAAGGCCGATCAGCACGAGAATCACGGTGATGATCCAGAAACGGACGATCACGCGCGGCTCGGGCCAGCCCTTGAGTTCAAAGTGGTGGTGAATCGGCGCCATGCGGAATACGCGGCGACCGGTCAGTTTGAAAGAGGCAACCTGAATGACCACGGACAGGGTTTCCATCACAAACACGCCGCCCATGATGAACAGGACGATTTCCTGGCGGACGATCACCGCGATGGTGCCCAGGGCCGCGCCCAGCGCCAATGCGCCGACGTCGCCCATGAAGACTTGTGCCGGATAGGTGTTGAACCAGAGGAAGCCCAGGCCTGCACCGATCAACGCGCCGCAGAATACGATCAGCTCGCCCGCGCCCGGTACATAAGGAATCAGCAGGTATTCGGCGAACTTCACGTTACCCGACAGGTAGCAGAAAATCCCCAGGCCGCCGCCGACCATCACCGTCGGCATGATCGCCAGGCCGTCGAGGCCGTCGGTCAGGTTGACCGCGTTGCTCGAACCGACGATTACGAAATAGGTCAGGACGATGAAGCCTGCGCCCAGCACAATGCTGTAATCCTTGAGCATCGGCAGGATCAGTGTGGTTTCCACCGGGGTGGTGGCCGTCATATAAAGGAAGATCGCCGCGCCCAGGCCGAACACCGACTGCCAGAAATACTTCCAGCGGCTCGGCAAGCCGCGAGAATTTTTCTCGATCACCTTGCGGTAGTCGTCGACCCAGCCGATGGCGCCGAACAGCAAGGTCACCAGCAGCACGACCCACACGTAACGGTTGGTCAGGTCAGCCCACAGCAGGGTGCTGACGCCAATGGACGACAGGATCAGCGCGCCGCCCATGGTCGGTGTGCCCGACTTGGACAGGTGCGACTGCGGGCCATCATTGCGAACGGATTGACCGATCTGACGGTTCTGCAACGTGCGGATCATCCATGGGCCGTAGCACAGCGACAAGACCAGCGCGGTCAGTACACCGAGAATCCCGCGCAGGGTCAGGTACTGGAAGACCGCGAAGCCTTTGTAGAACTGTTGCAGATACTCCGCTAGCAGCAGCAGCATTAATGTTTCTCCAGACTGGACCCGCACAAGGCGGCAACGACGTTTTCCATCGCTGCGCTGCGCGACCCCTTGATCAAAATGGTGGTGTTTGTGTCTTGCTCGGCGCCCAGGGCCTTGATCAGCTCTGCCTGGGTGCTGAAGTGCAAAGCCTGTGGACCGAATGCCTTCACGGCGTGAGCCATCATTGGCCCGACCGCATACAGCGCAGAAACCTTGCCACGGGCGTATTCGCCCACGTCGCGATGCCCCTGCTCCGCCCATTCACCCAACTCGCCGATATCCCCGAGCACCAGGACGGTGCGACCGGAAAAGCCGGCCAGTATATCAACGGCAGCGCACATCGAGGTGGGATTGGCGTTGTACGTATCATCGATCACGCGCATGCCATTGCTGGCCAGTTGCGCGACGGTGCGACCCTTGACCGGTTGCACCGCGCCCAGGCCGGTGGCGATACCGAACAGCGACACGCCCAGGGCATGGGCGGCAGCGGCGGCCGCCATGGCATTGGCGACGTTATGGGTGCCGAGCAGGTTCAGTTGAACGCGCTCCGCACCTTCTGGTGTGTGCAGGTTGAATGCCGGGCAGCCACGGGCGTCCGTGGCCAGGTCACTGGCGTAGAAATCGGCGCTGCTGTTACTCAGCGCGAAGGTCAGCACCTTGCGCTCGCCGGCACGGGTCTTCCAGATGCCGAACGCCTTGTCGTCGAGATTGAGAACGGCGACGCCATTGGCGTCCAGCCCTTCAATGATCTCGCCCTTGGCTTCGACGATCTTGTCCGGGCCGCCGAACTCGCCAACGTGGGCGGTGCCTGCGTTATTCAAAATGGCGACGTGGGGCTTGGTCATGCCGACGGTGTAGGCAATTTCACCGAGGCGCGAGGCCCCCAGTTCGATCACGGCCGCGCTGTGTTGCGGTGCCAGTTCGAGCAGGGTCAGCGGCACGCCGAGGTCGTTGTTCAGATTGCCACGGGTCGCCAGCACCGGACCACGGGTGCGCAGAATGCTGGCGAGCATTTCCTTGACCGTGGTCTTGCCGCTGGAACCGGTGACGGCAGCAACAGGCTGGGTGAACGCAGCACGGTTCAGCGCGCCCAATTGCCCCAGTGCCTGGCGAGTGTCCAGGACTTGCAATTGCGGCAGCGTGCTGTCGGCGACTTCACGCTCGACCAGCGCCGCGACGGCGCCTTTGGCAGCCACGTCATTCAGATAGTCGTGACCATCGAAGCGCGGGCCGGTCAGGGCAATAAACAGCTGGCCTGGCTTGATCGCACGGCTGTCGATGCTGACGCCGTCGAAGCTCGCATCGGTAGACACCAGGCGAGCATTCAGCGCGTTGGTCAGTTCGCTCAGGTTCAAGGCCTTAAGCATGGGCCACCTCCCACGCGGTCAAGGCATGGTCGGCCTCGACCAGATCGGAGAAAGCATGGCGCTCGCCGTTGATCTCCTGATAGTCCTCGTGACCTTTACCGGCCAGGACAATCACATCATCGGCCGACGCACCGGCAATCAATTGGGCAATGGCCTGGCCACGACCGGCGACGAACGTCACGTTTTCCACAGCGGTGAAACCGGCGCGGATGTCGTCGAAGATCAGCGATGGGTCTTCCGTACGCGGGTTGTCGTCGGTGACCAGCACGCCGTCGGCCAGGCGTTCGACCACTTCGGCCATCAGCGGACGCTTGCCGCGATCGCGGTCGCCGCCACAGCCGAACAGGCACAACAAGCGGCCCTTGGCATGTGGACGCAGGGCGGTCAGGACTTTTTCCAGGGCATCCGGGGTGTGGGCGTAATCGACCACCACCAGTGGCTGCGAGCCTCCACCCAGACGCTGCATGCGCCCGGCCGGCCCTTCAAGCTTGGGCAGTACCTTGAGAATTTCGTCCAGTGCGTAGTCCAGGCCCAGCAAGGCGCCAACCGCTGCGAGCACGTTGCTCAGGTTGAAACGACCGAGCAAGGTGCTGCGCAAATGGTGTTCGCCCTGCGGCGTGACCAACGTGGCGCGCACGCCTTCGTCGTCGAACTGCGCTTCGCGGCAATAGAGGTACGCGCTGCTGTCGAGCAGGCTGTAGGTGATCAGGCGCGACTCACGCTTGTCGGCAGCCAGTTGCCGGCCGAACTCGTCGTCGAGGTTGACCACGCGGCATTTCAAATCATTCCAGGCAAACAGCTTGGCCTTGGCTTCGCCGTAGGCCTGCATGGTGCCGTGGTAGTCCAGGTGATCGCGGGACAGATTGGTCATCACCGCCACATCAAAGGCCAGTGCGGTGACACGGCCCTGATCGAGACCATGGGACGAGACTTCCATGGCGACCGCTTTGGCACCGGCCTTTTTAAGGTCACCCAGGGTTGCCTGCATGGCAATCGGGTTCGGCGTGGTGTGCAGGCCGCTTTGCAGCGCGCCATGGAAACCGGAACCGAGGGTTCCGACGATGCCGCAGTGCTGGCCCAGCAGATCCAGCGCCTGGGCAACCAGTTGAGTGACACTGGTCTTGCCGTTGGTGCCGGTCACGCCGACCAGATTCAGATGATGGCTTGGCTCGCCATAGAAACGCCCGGCGATGTCCGACAACTGAGCGGCCAGCCCTTTGACCGGAATCAGCGGAACCTCAGTGATCGGCAGCACAGTGGCGCTTTCCACTTCATAGGCCACCGCCGCCGCGCCGCGTTGCAGGGCATCGGCGATATGCGCGCGCCCATCGAACTTCCCGCCTGGCACGGCGAGGAACAGATCGCCCGCGCGCACGTTGCGGCTGTCGAGGGCGAGTTCGCGAATCAACAGATCGTGGCCGGCGTGAGGGAAAATCTTGTTCAGGCTCAAAGACATCAGCCGCGCCCTCCATTGGCTTTCAGCGGAACGACCGGTGTTGCGTTCGCTTGTTGAGTAGGTGGCAGGTTGTCCGGCGTCACGTTCATCAGGCGCAGGGTGCCGGACATCACACGGCTGAACACCGGCGCGGATACCAGGCCACCGAAGTAACCGGCCTTGGATGGCTCATCGATCACCACGACAATGGCGTAACGCGGATCGCTCATCGGGCCGAAGCCGGCGAACAGCGAGCGGTAGGAGTTTTCGGCATAGCCCTTGGTGCCGACCGACGTCTTGCGCGCAGTACCGGACTTGCCCGCCACGTGATACGCCGGCACCTGCGCACGGAACACACCGCGCGGGGCTTCGATCACTTGCTGCAGCATGCCTTGCATGGTTTTCGCCACGGCCTCTGGCAACACCTGGGTGGTTTGCGGCGGCTTGTCGGTCTTGATCAGGGTCAGCGGCGCGAGGCGACCGTTGTTGGCCAGGGCCGAGAAGGCGTGGACCAGCTGGATCGCGGTCACGGAAATACCGTAGCCGTAGGACAGCGTGGCGGTTTCAGCCTTGCGCCATTCGCGGTAGTTCGGCAGGTTGCCGACACGCTCGCCCGGGAAGCCGAGACCGGTGTCCTGGCCGAGGCCGACTTTCTGCGCGAGACGGAAAATGGTTTCGCCGCCGATATCGAAGGCAACCTTGCTCATTCCGACGTTACTGGAGTTGATCAGGATGCCGGTCAGGTCGAGCACCGGGCCTTCGGTCTTCGATACGTCCTTGATGGTGTACTTGCCAATCTGCAAGGAGCCCGGGTACACCTCGACGGTGTCGCTCGGTTTCCAGCGGCCGGTCTCGATCGCGGCGCTCATCGAGATCGCCTTCATGGTCGAACCCGGTTCGAACACGTCGATCATCGCGCGGTTACGCATCATTGCCGGTTGCAGGTTGCGACGGTTGTTCGGGTTGTAGGTCGGCTGGTTGACCATGGCGAGAATCTCGCCGGTCTTCACATCCATGATCACCAGGCTGCCGGCCTTGGCGCCGTTCTCGATGATCGCGTTGCGCAGTTCACGGTTGGCCAGGTATTGCAGGCGCAGGTCAATGGACAACGCCAAGGGCTTGCCGGCCTTGGCGTTTTTGGTGACTTGTACGTCCTTGATCAGCCGGCCGCGCCGGTCCTTGATCACCTGACGCTTGCCGGCGACCCCGGCCAGCCATTCGTCATAGGCCAGTTCGATGCCTTCACGGCCGTGATCGTCGATATCGGTAAACCCGACCATATGGGCGGTGACTTCACCGGCCGGATAGAAACGCCGGAATTCTTCGATGCCGTAGACACCCGGCACCTTGAGATCGAGCACAGCCTGGCCCTGCTCAGGCGTAAGACCGCGCACCAGGTAGATGAATTCTTTGTTGGCCTGGGCTTCAAGGCGCTCGGTCAAGGCTTTCGGGTCTTGCCCCAGCGCAGCGGCCAGTGCTGGCCACTTATCTTTTTCCAGCTGCATTTCCTTGGCGTTGGCCCACAGCGTAGTCACCGGGGTACTAACAGCCAAAGGCTCGCCGTTACGGTCGGTAATCAGACCACGGTGAGCCGGAATCGGGATATGACGAACGCTGCGCGCATCGCCCTGACCTTTAAGGAAGTCACGGTCGACCACTTGCAGGTCGATGATCCGCCAGCAAATCGCAGCCACCATCACGCCGAGCAAGCCTAGCACCACTCGGAAACGCCAAGGGAACAGCGCACCTTCGAGTTTCATCATGGCGCCACCATCTTCACGTCAGCGGCACCGGGAATGTGCATTTTCAATTGTTCGGTGGCCAGCACTTCGATACGGCTGTGGGCGGTCCAGGTGCTCTGCTCCAGGATCAACCGGCCCCACTCGGCTTGTGCCTTGTCGCGCACGCTCAATTCGTTGTACAGCGAGTTGAGCAACTGGCGATTCCAGTGCGCGCTGTACGACACGCCGATGGCCGATACGAGCACGGCAACGAACAGCAGCAGCATGAAAAAGCTTCCGCCGGGCAATGGCTTGGCGAAAAGCTTGCTCACCGCAGCTTCTCCGCCACACGCATGACAGCGCTACGCGAACGTGGGTTGGCTTTGAGTTCGGCGTCGGAAGCCGTCTGCGCTTTGCCATGGACTTTGATTTTCGGTTCGAAGGCGACATGCCGAACCGGCAGGTTGCGCGGCAGGTTGTCGGCTTCGCCTTTTACCAGCTTGCGCATGAACAATTTGACGATGCGGTCTTCCAGCGAGTGGAAGCTGATCACCACGAGGCGACCGCCGATTTCCAGGCAATCCAGTGCGGCTTCGAGGCCGGTTTCCAGATCGCCGAGCTCGTTGTTGACGTGAATGCGCAGGCCCTGGAAAGCGCGGGTTGCCGGGTTCTTGCCCTTTTCCCACGCCGGGTTCGCGACTTTCAGGACTTCGGCCAGGTCACCGGTGCGTTCGAATGGCTTGACGTCGCGACGCTCGACCACGGCACGGGCCATGCGGCCGGAGAAACGTTCTTCGCCGTATTCCTTGAAGACACGGGCGATTTCTTCCACGGGCGCGGTGTTGACGAATTCGGCGGCGCTGATCCCGCGGGACGGATCCATGCGCATGTCCAGCGGACCATCATTGAGGAAGCTGAAACCGCGTTGCGGGTCGTCAAGCTGCGGCGAAGACACGCCCAGATCCAGTAAAATACCGCTGACCTTGCCGTGAAGGTCGCGTGCGGCCACTTCGGCACCCAGCTCGGCAAAGCTGCGCTGCACAACGACAAAGCGGCCGTCTTCGGCCGCTAGCGTCTGCCCGGTGGCAATCGCTTGTGGATCTTTGTCGAACCCGAGCAACCGACCATCCGGACCGAGCTGGCTGAGGATCAACCGGCTGTGCCCGCCGCGCCCGAACGTGCCGTCCAGATAGCAGCCATCAGGACGTACGGCGAGAGCCTCGACGGCTTCGTCAAGCAGTACGGTGATGTGGTTAAAGCCGCTATCAATAGTCACAGGATCAAATCACGCAGTTCGTCAGGCATCGCGCCCGGTTGATGAATAGCAGCCAGGTCCGCGGCAGAAACCGCGTTCCAGGCATCCTCGTCCCACAATTGGAACTTGTTCAGTTGGCCTACCAACATCGCGCGCTTATCCAACTTGGCATATTCGCGAAGACGTGGCGGAACCAGAAAACGACCACTGCCATCGAGCTCGAGGTCGACGGCATTACCAATCAACAAACGTTGCAGGCGGCGGTTCTCCTCGCGAAGCGAAGGCAGTGCACGCAGTTTGGTTTCAATAATTTCCCACTCATCGAGCGGGTAAACACACAAACAAGGATCAACGGCATCAATTGTTACGATCAATTGACCGGAACTGCGCGAATCGAGCTCGTCACGGTACCGGCTCGGCATGGCGAGACGGCCCTTTGCATCGAGACTGATAGCGTTGGCTCCGCGAAACACGTCAGCGTTTCTCCAAATTCTAGCGTTTTGAGTTCAAAAAACCCACTTCATGCCACTTTCCGCCACTTGCGCACACTATAGGAATGCGCCCACCACACCGTCAAGGCGCGGATTAAAGGAAAACCCTTACAGAACTGAGATTTAGGAGCATAAAAGGAGGGGCAACGAGAATTCGGCAGATGAAACTGTTCGATAACTTGAATCAGCACAGGAGGCTGCGTTCGAAAGTTAAAGTGATTTATTAAGAGTAAGATTTTTTTGGTATTACAGAAGTGCTGAACGGGGACGTTTGTATAAGGAGGGAAATTGCCATCACCCGCCCCCTGCTCACTGATTTAAGCAGAGGAAAGAAAAAGGTGGAGAGTCGATCTGTAAGCCGGGTTCTGTCTTGAACAGTCATTCGTCTACGATGGCCATCACTGGACATCTTTAGCAACCTACCCGGTCCCAGCGCGGGCCACGCCTTGGGACCCTATTTGGTCTTGCTCCAAGTGGGGTTTACCTAGCCACGAACTGTTGCCAGACGTGCGGTGCGCTCTTACCGCACCTTTTCACCCTTACCGGCGCCGAAGCGCTTAGGCGGTTATTTTCTGTGGCACTTTCCGTAGGCTCGCGCCTCCCAGGCATTACCTGGCACTTCGCCCTATGGAGCCCGGACTTTCCTCCCCCCCCTAATTTTCATAGAGGGCAGCGACTGTCCGATCGACTCTCCGCCGCGAAGGTTACCGGCAGAGCGTCCGAAGAACAAGCGCTAAGCGCCTTTGACCACGCCTGCGCGTCGGGTTTTACTCGCCTTTCTGCCTTTCCAGGGCGATCTGGTATAGCACGTTCTTTCGTTCGCCAGTGATCTGCGCCGCCAATGCAGCGGCGCGCTTGAGCGGCATTTCTTCGAGCAACAGGTTGAGGATGCGCATCGCCTCACTACTAACCGCGCCCTCTTCTTCAGGCGCCGACCAACCCGCTACCAACACCACGCACTCGCCGCGCTGCTGGTTGCTGTCCGACTCGACGAACTCGCGCAACTCGGCCAGTGGCAGCCCCTTTAAGGTTTCAAAGGTCTTGGTCAATTCACGGGCAAGCAGCGCCGGGCGCTCAGGGCCGAACACCAGTTCCATGTCTTGCAGGCATTCTAGGATGCGATGTGGGGCTTCATAGAAAATCAGCGTGCGCGGCTCTTCCTTGACTTGCTCCAGACGCGCGCGACGCCCCACCGCCTTGGCCGGCAGGAAACCTTCGAAGATGAAACGGTCGGAAGGCAGGCCTGCCGCCGACAACGCGGCAATCAGGGCGCACGCACCGGGAACCGGCACGACATTGATGCCGGCTGCACGCGCCTGGCGTACCAGGTGATAGCCCGGATCGGAAATCAGCGGCGTCCCGGCATCGGAAATCAGCGCCACGTTGTCACCGGCAAGCAACCGGGTGATAAAGCGACTACCTTCATCTCGCTCGTTGTGTTCATGGCAGGCCGCCAACGGCGTCGAAATGCCGAAGTGCTGCATCAACCGCTGGGAGTGACGCGTGTCTTCGGCGGCGATCAAGGCCACTTCACGCAGGATCTTCAGCGCCCGCGCACTGATGTCATCCAGGTTGCCGATGGGCGTCGCCACCACATAAAGCGAGCCAGCAGCGGAATTCAAAGCACCTGGAGCAGTCAAAGCGCACACCTCATGATCGGTAAAAGTCGCCATTGTAGCGCGTAGCGAGCCTCGCGATACGCGTAAGCAAAGGTGTCATCGGCGACCATTTGTGCGCTGGCGCAACATTTACACCAGCTAAATTGATCGATTCACGCCAGTAACATCGCGCCCCGGCCAGTGCTTGGGTACAATTCCACGCTAATTTGATCGAGTATCAGGAACGCTTACATGATCGCTTGCCTGCGGCTGTTATCTGCCCTCTGCCTCGCTGCCTTGCTGGCGGCTTGCGCCAGCTCGCCCTCCTCCAGCCTTGGCGAACTTCCACGGACACCGGACGCCAGTATCGAGCAGTTGCTTGAGAAGGCCGCCCAAAGCAAATCGCCGGAAGACGCCGCGCTGCTGCGCTTGAGCGCTGCCGACCTGGCCTATCGCCAGGGCAATGCCGGCCAGTCCGCGCAAATCCTGCAACAGGTCCCCATCGAGCAACTCAAGCCGGGCCCACAGGTCTTCGCCAGCACCCTGGCGGCCGAACTGGCCATGACCCGCAACCAGCCCAAGGCCGCGCTGACCGCGTTGAGCCACCCGAGCCTGCAGCGCCTGAGCGAGTTGCCGGTGGAGCAACAGGTCCGCACCGGCACCGTTCACGCCCGCGCACTTGAAGCCGATGGCCAGACCCTCGCTGCTGCCCGCGAGCGCATTTTCATTGCACCGATGCTCAAAGGTGAAGCAGCGAGCAAAAACCACGAAGCGATCTGGACCCTGATCGCCTCGCTGCCAACCGACCAGTTGCAGCCCAACACCAGCGATGATCTCGGTGGCTGGATGGGCCTGGCCCTGGCGGTGAAATCCGCCGGCACCCTGGAACAGCAACAAGCCGCCATCGACAATTGGCGCGCGCAGAATCCCAAGCACCCGGCAGCCAAACAATTGCCGCTGCCGCTGACCCAACTCAAGGAGCTGGCTAGCCAGCCCCTGAGCAAGATCGCCCTGCTGCTGCCTCAGGATGGCCAACTGGCCTCGGTCGGCAAAGCACTGCGCGACGGCTTCATGGCCGCCCACTACCAGACACAACAAGCCGGGCAGAAGCCACCTGCCATCGAGTTTTATGACAGCTCGCACCTGACGTCCATGGACGACTTCTACCGCAAGGCCCAGGCCGACGGCGTGCAATTGGTCATCGGTCCGCTGGAGAAGCCGCTGGTCAAACAACTGAGCACTCGCCCGCAACTGCCGATCACCACCCTTGCACTGAACTACAGCGAAGGTGATCAGGGCCCCGCGCAATTGTTCCAGTTCGGCCTGGCCGCTGAAGACGAAGCCCGCGAAGTCTCGCGCCGTGCTCGTGCCGACGGCCTGCACCGCGCCGCCATCATGGTGCCCAAAGGCGAATGGGGTGACCGCGTGCTCAAGGCGTTCAGCCAGGACTGGCAAGCCAATGGCGGCACTATCATCGTGACCGAGCGCGTCGATCAGCCCGTTCAGTTGGCCCAGCAGATTGCCGACATGTTCCAGCTGCGCCAGAGCGAAGGTCGCGCCAAGAGCCTGCAAAGCACCGTTGGCTCGCAAGTAGCAGCCCAACCGTCGCGCCGCCAGGACATCGAGTTCATCTTCCTGGCCGCCACGCCGCAACAGGCCCAGCAGATCAAACCGACCCTGAACTTCCAGTACGCGGGTGATGTTCCGGTCTACGCCACCTCTCACGTGTTCAGCGCCAGCGGTGATGTGAACCAGTACAACGACATGAACGGCATTCGCTTCTGCGAAACACCGTGGTTGCTGGATGCCAATGACCCGCTGCGGCGCCAGGTCACCGCCCAGTGGCCACAAGCCGCCGGCAGCCTGGGGCGCCTGTATGCCATGGGCGTGGATGCCTATCGACTGGCGCCGCGCCTGGGTCAACTCAAGTCGCTGCCGGACAGCCGCATAGAAGGCGAATCGGGCAGCCTGGGCATGACCCAGAGCCAGCGTGTGGTGCGTCAGTTGCCATGGGCCGAGTTCGTCAACGGCCAGGTTCAACGCCTGCCGGACACCCCGCGCTGATGCCCGACAGGTCAGGCCAGCAAAGCGGAAAGGATGCCGAGCGCCATGCGCTCGAGCATCTTCAGCAACAGGGTCTGCGCCTGCTGGCGCAGAACTGGTTGTGCAAACGCGGCGAGCTTGATCTGGTCATGCTAGATGGCGATACAGTAGTATTCGTTGAAGTCCGCTACCGAAAAAACACTCAATGGGGTGGCGCGCTCGATAGCATCGATGAGCGCAAACGGCAAAAACTGATTTTCGCCGCGCAGTATTTTCTTCAGCGCGAGTCGCGCTGGGCCAACTCCCCTTGCCGCTTCGACGTGATTGCCATCGACAGCCACCTCGACCAGCTGAACTGGCTACAGAATGCCTTCGACAGCTGATTGCCGGCATTGCGAACCGGACACTATCACCCAACACTTTTGCTCTTTGCTTTGCGGGCTGCACATTCATGTGCCGAACAGCCGCGCTACTTAAGGTCACACAGATGGACATGCAATCGCGAATTCGCCAGCTTTTTCAGGCCAGTATCGACACCAAGCAACAGGCGATGGAAGTCCTTGCACCGCACATCGAGCAAGCCAGCCAGGTCATGGTCAACGCCCTGCTCAACGAAGGAAAAATGCTCTCCTGCGGCAATGGCGGCTCGGCCGGCGATGCCCAGCATTTTTCCTCAGAGCTGCTCAACCGCTTCGAGCGCGAGCGCCCGAGCCTGCCGGCCATCGCCCTGACGACCGACAGCTCGACGATCACCTCGATCGCCAACGACTACAGCTACAACGAAATATTCTCCAAGCAGATCCGTGCACTCGGCCAACCGGGCGACGTGTTGCTGGCTATCTCCACCAGCGGCAACTCGGCCAACATTATTCAAGCGATCCAGGCCGCACATGATCGCGAAATGGTTGTCGTAGCATTGACGGGGCGTGACGGCGGCGGCATGGCGTCGCTACTGTTGCCCGAGGACGTCGAGATTCGCGTACCGGCCAACGTCACCGCTCGTATTCAAGAAGTCCACCTGCTGGCGATCCACTGCCTTTGCGACTTGATCGACAGCCAATTGTTCGGGAGTGAAGAATGACCCCTAATCGCCTTGGCCTACTGGCCTTGACCCTGTGCCTCGGCATCAGCGGCTGCACCTCGGTGGTGACTGCCAGTCGTGAAGCGCCGATTGAAGATGACCGCGGCACTCGCACACTGGGCAGCAAGATTGACGACTCCCTGATCGACACCAAGGTCGGCGTCAACGTCGCCAAGGCCGACCCGGCCCTGGACAAGGATTCGCACATCGTCGTCACCAGCTTCAATGGTGTCGTGCTGCTGGCCGGGCAAACGCCCCGTGAAGACCTCAAGGCCAAGGCCGAACAGGCCGCCGCCGCCGTCCAGCGCGTGAAGCAGGTGCATAACGAGCTGCAAGTCCTGCCACCTTCCAGCTTCCTGGCCCGCCAGAACGACACCTGGCTGACCTCCAAGATCAAGACCCAGATGCTCGCCGATGCGAACATCCCTGGCTCGCGCATCAAGGTCGTCACTGAAAACGGCATCGTCTACATGCTCGGCTTGCTGACCAAACAGGAAGCCGCGCAGGCGACCAATTTGGTGCAAGGCGTTTCCGGCGTACAGAAGATCGTGAAGCTGTTTGAGTACATCGATTGAACCCCATCCTGTAGGAGCGAGCCTGCTCGCGAAAAACGTCCGGTGAATGCGCTCATTCAGACAGCCCGCGTCATCGTTCACGCCCATCGCGAGCAGGCTCGCTCCTACATCGTTTGAAGGTGGTGAAATAAAAAAGGGTGATCCTTGCGGATCACCCTTTTTTTTATTTCACCACCTTCAAACTCGGTCGGCCGCTAGGGCGCGGCGGCTCGCTGCCAGGTGGTGGAAGATCGTCATCCGGTTCGATCTCTTCATCTTCGTCTTCGCCCATCGGCGATTCCAGATCGAACACCATGCCCTGGCCGTTTTCCCGGGCGTAGATGCCCAGGATCGAAGCAATAGGCACGTACAAGGTGTGTGGCACGCCACCAAAGCGTCCCTCGAAGCTGACCGCCTCGTTGTCCATGTGCATGTGACGCACGGCTTGTGGCGACACGTTCAGGACGATCTGCCCGTCACTGGCAAAACCCTGAGGCACCTGCACCGACGGATACTCGGAATTGACCAGCATGTGCGGGGTGCAATCGTTGTCCACAATCCACTCATAGAGCGCGCGGACCAGATAAGGTCGACTGGAGTTCATAGCGGCTCCTTAAGCCTTAGCGCATGTCGCGTTCGACACCAGACAGACTTGCCTGGAAAGCCTCGCGCGCAAACTGACGCTCCATATAATCAAGCAGCGGCTTGGCTGGCCGCGGCAGTTCTATACCCAGAATCGGCAAACGCCAGAGTATTGGTAATAGGCAGCAGTCCACCAGACTTTGTTCCTCACTGAGGAAAAACGGCTTGTCGGCGAACAGCGGCGACACACCGGTCAGGCTTTCGCGCAGCTCTTTACGAGCCACCACACGGGCTGCCTCTTTGGTCCGCGAATCCAGAATCAGGTCCACCAGACCACACCAGTCACGCTGAATGCGGTGCATCAGCAGACGACTGTTGGCACGCGCCACGGGATAAACCGGCAGTAACGGCGGGTGCGGGTAACGCTCATCCAGATATTCCATCACCACGGTCGATTCCCACAACGCCAGGTCGCGATCGACCAGGGTGGGCAAGCTGCCGTAAGGGTTCACCTCAATCAGTTTAGGCGGCTGGCGACCAGCTTCCACGTAAATGATCTCGGCGCTGACACCCTTCTCTGCCAGTACGATGCGCACCCGGTGGGAATAGTGGTCGGCGGGGTCGGAGTAACAGGCCAACCGATTGGTCACGCCCATGGCGATCCTCCTCGCTTGTAGAAATTATCGTAAGCGGAAAAACGAGCGCGCCCAGAGGGCGCCTCCTGTAACGCCTGGATGACCAGATTCGTTACCTATACAGAGGCGCCCTTGGGCGCGCGCGATTAACAGCAATAGCTTGAAGCTTTATCAGTGCACGTCTTTCCAGTATTCGCGCTTGAGCAAGTAAGCGAAGACGAAGAAGAACGCCAGGTACAACAATACGTACGTACCGATGCGCTGATGTTGCAGCTTAACCGGGTTAGCCGAGTAAGCCAGGAAGGTTACCAGATTCTTGACCTTCTCATCGAACTGCTCTTCGGTCAGAGCACCGCTTTTCGGCACGATGGTCAGTTGATCGCACGCTTCATGGGTCAACGGCGTACCGGTCAACGGATCAAATTGCTTCTTGCCGTCCTCGACGATCTGCACCTGCTTGCAACCAACCACCTGGCGACCTTGCAGGCCGGCCAAGACGTTAGGCATACCCACGTTCGGGAAAACCTTGTTATTCACGCCCCATGGGCGCGATGGATCTTCGTAGAACGACTTCAGGTAACCGTAAAGCCAGTCAGTGCCGCGAACACGCGCCACCAGGGTCAGGTCCGGTGGTGCCGCGCCAAACCAGGCCTTGGCGTCCGCCGGCTGCATGCCGATGCTCATGTGGTCGCCGATCTTGGCTCCGGTGAACACCAGTTTCTCCAGCATCAACTCGTGAGCAATCCCCAGGTCGTCGGCCACACGCTCATAGCGTTGGAACTTGGCACTGTGGCAACCCATGCAGTAGTTGGCGAAGGTACGCGCACCGTCCTGCATGGCGGCTTTATCGGAAACGTCGATGTCGACTTTTTCCAGCTCAGGGCCACCGTGTTCAGCTGCGATAGCGAACACTGGCAGCACAGCAAGCATCAAAACAGCGAATAGTTTTTTCATCAGCCAGTCACCCTTTCCGGAACCGGTTTTGTCTTCTCGAGCCTGGTGTAGAACGGCATCAGGAGGAAGTAGGCGAAGTACAGGAAAGTACAGACCTGCGACAACAACGTCCGCTCTGGCGTCGGGGCCAGAACACCCAGCACACCCAGGATCACGAACGAGATGCAGAACACCCAGAGCCAGATCTTGCTCAGCCAGCCCTTGTAGCGCATTGACTTGACCGGGCTACGGTCGAGCCATGGCAGGACAAACAGCATGGCAATCGAAGCGCCCATGGCGATGACACCAAACAGCTTGTCCGGAATCGCACGCAAGATCGCGTAGAACGGTGTGAAGTACCAGACCGGAGCGATGTGCTCTGGGGTCTTGAAGGCGTTCGCTACTTCAAAGTTCGGCTTTTCGAGGAAGTAACCGCCCATTTCCGGGAAGAAGAACACGATCGAGCAGAAGATGAACAGGAACACCACCACGCCGACGATATCTTTCACGGTGTAGTACGGGTGGAAAGCAATGCCGTCCAGCGGGATACCGTTTTCGTCCTTGTGCTTCTTGATGTCCACGCCGTCCGGGTTGTTCGAACCGACCTCGTGCAACGCCAGGATGTGCAGCACCACCAGACCAAGAATAACGATCGGCAGGGCCACCACGTGCAAGGCGAAGAAGCGGTTCAGGGTGATGCCGGATATCAGGTAGTCACCACGAATCCACTGGGTCAGGTCGTTGCCGATGACCGGGATCGCACCGAACAGCGAGATGATCACCTGGGCGCCCCAGTAAGACATCTGGCCCCATGGCAGCAGGTAACCCATGAAGGCTTCGGCCATCAGCGCCAGGTAGATCAGCATGCCGAAGACCCACACCAGCTCACGCGGCTTCTGGTACGAACCGTAGAGCAGGCCACGGAACATGTGCAGATAAACCACGATGAAGAACGCCGAGGCGCCGGTGGAGTGCAGCAGGCGCAGGATCGAGCCGTATTCGACGTCGCGCATGATGTATTCGACGGAAGCGAAGGCCTCTTCTGCCGACGGGGTGTAGCTCATGGTCAGCCAGACACCGGTGACGATCTGGTTGACCAGAACGAGCAGTGCCAAGGAGCCAAAGAAGTAGAAGAAGTTGAAGTTTTTCGGAGCGTAATACTTGCTGAGATGGTCTTCCCACATTTTGGTGGCGGGAAAGCGCGCATCAACCCAATCCATGAACTTGCTCATCACGCTTTCTCCGTATCGACGCCAATGACAATGATGTCGTCGGTCTCATAGGAATGCGGGGGAACTGGCAGGTTCAAAGGCGCAGGTTGCGACTTGTAGACGCGGCCAGCCAGATCGTAGTGGGAACCGTGGCAGGGGCAGAAATAACCGCCTACCCAGTCCTTGCCCAGATCCGCAGGTGCCACTTCGGGACGGAAGGTGGGAGAGCAACCCAGGTGCGTGCAGATACCGATCAGCAGCAGAACTTCTGGCTTGATCGAACGCGTTTCCGGATCAACGTAAGTCGGTTGTGTCGAGTTCTTGGAGGTCGGGTCAGACAACTGGCCCTCGATCTTCTTCAGATTCCCCAGGATTTCCGGAGTACGGCGGACAATGAACACCGGCTGGCCCCGCCATTCAGCAATCATCTGCTGGCCTGGCTCGACTTTACTGACATTCACTTTCACCGGTGCACCTGCGGCTTTCGCCTTGGCACTGGGAAACCATGACCCCACGAACGGGACCGCAGCCCCCACCGCTCCTGCAGCACCCACCACGGATGTGGCTGCTACCAAGAAGCGACGCCGGCCTGCATTCACGCCGTCATTGCTCATTCAGTCCTCTCCCATCAGCTTTGTGGCCTGTTAAATCAGGCATCTACTAAGTAAATCTATGTACTTATAAAAATTTTGCCGAATGGTAATGAAAAGCCCCAATTCTGACAAGGTAATTACCGGAGCCCACCACCCTCAAGCCTTGTAGTATAGGGCGCCTACGGATGTGGCAAGTTGTCACAGCGCAATTCTTTGATAAATCGCAGGCATAAAAAAAACGCCCAGCTCCGTGAGGAAACTGGGCGTTCTTTTTTGAACGTGGAAGCGAATTAACGCTTCGAGTACTGCGGACGCTTACGCGCTTTACGCAGACCAACTTTCTTACGTTCAACTTCACGAGCATCGCGGGTTACGAAGCCGGCTTTACGCAGGGCGCTGCGCAGAGTCTCGTCGTAGTCCATCAGAGCGCGAGTGATACCGTGGCGGATTGCGCCAGCCTGACCACTTACACCACCGCCGATCACGGTGACGTAGATGTCGAACTTCTCGACAGTCTCAGTCAATTCCAGCGGCTGACGAACTACCATGCGGGCAGTTTCGCGGCCGAAGAAATTATCCAGCGAACGGTTGTTGATGGAGATGTTACCAGTACCCGGACGCAGGAAAACGCGTGCGGTTGCGGTCTTGCGACGGCCAGTGCCGTAATTTTGAGTCGCCGACATAATGTACTATTCCGTTAAAACTTCAGTTCTTGGGGCTGCTGAGCAGTATGTGGGTGTGCAGCGCCCGCATAGACTTTCAGCTTACGGTACATGTCGCGACCCAGCGGGTTCTTAGGCAGCATGCCTTTGACCGCGGTCTCGATCACGCGCTCAGGGGCCTTGGCGATCAGCTTTTCAAAGTTGATCGACTTGATGCCGCCCGGGAAACCGGAGTGGGAGTAGTAGATTTTGTCAGTGGTTTTAGCACCGGTAACACGGATCTGCTCAGCATTGATTACGACGATGTAGTCGCCGGTGTCAACGTGAGGAGTGTACTCAGGCTTGTGCTTGCCACGCAGACGGCTCGCGATTTCGGTGGCCAGACGACCCAGGGTCTGACCAGCAGCGTCGACGACAAACCAGTCGCGCTTTACTGTTTCCGGTTTAGCAGTAAAAGTCTTCATTCTTTATAGCCTCAGGGGCCGCCCTGTAAATTAGACGGCGGATCTTACTGAATAGTGCGTACTTTGACAAGTCAAAGGCAGCCGGATACAGACGCTTTCGGGGGCTCGGGTCGGCGCGTCCGTTCAACGGCAAGATTCTTCGGCGGCGGCGCATCACTTCCACTGCAGAAAGAGGTGCGCAATTATGCAGATTGCGAAAAATATTTCAACCTGCTTTTATGATTGTTTTGCCCAAGGAGCACCCGATGGACTATCGCCAGCTAGGCCGAACCAATCTGAACGTCAGTGCCCTCTGCCTCGGAACCATGACCTGGGGCGAGCAAAACAGCGAGGCAGACGCCTTCGCCCAGATTGAACGGGCCAAGAGCGCCGGAATCAACTTCATCGACACCGCCGAGATGTACCCGGTGCCGCCGAAGGCCGAAACCTACGCCACCACCGAACGCTACATCGGCAACTACTTCAAGAGCCGTGGCGACCGCGCCGAATGGATCCTGGCCAGCAAGATCGCCGGCCCCGGCAATACCATCGACTACATCCGCGACAAGCAACTTCGGCACAATCGACAGCACATCACCGAAGCCGTGGACGCCAGTCTCAAGCGCCTGCAGACCGATTACATCGACCTGTACCAGTTGCACTGGCCGGAGCGCAGCACCAATTTCTTTGGTCAGCTGGGCTACAAGCACGTGATCGAAGCGAACCTGACGCCGCTCGAAGACACCCTCGAAGCGCTGGACGAGCAGGTCAAGGCCGGCAAGATCCGCCACATTGGCCTGTCCAACGAAACGCCGTGGGGCACCATGCGTTTTCTCGCCCTGGCCGAAGCCCGTGGCTGGCCGCGTGCCGTGTCGATCCAGAACCCATACAACCTGCTCAACCGCAGCTTTGAAGTCGGCCTGGCGGAAATTGCCATCCGCGAGCAATGCGGCCTGCTCGCCTATTCGCCGCTGGCGTTCGGTTTCCTGTCGGGCAAGTACGAAGGTGGTGCACGTCCGCCGAAAGGTCGCCTGAGCCTCTACAGCCGTTTCAGCCGCTATTTCAACCCGCAGTCGGAGGCCGCCTGCAGCCGCTACGTGGCACTGGCGCGCCAACACGGCCTGGACCCGGCGCAAATGGCCTTGGCGTTTGTCACCCAACAGCCGTTCGTGACCAGCAACATCATTGGCGCGACGACCCTGGAGCAACTGGAAAGCAACATCGCCAGCTTCGACTTGAAGCTGTCGAAGGAAGTGCTGGAAGGGATCGAGGCGATCCACAAGGACCACCCGAACCCTGCGCCGTAACCGCTTTTTTGTAGGAGCTTCGCTTGCCAGCGAAGGCGACCGGCCTGACATACCGCGCAGACCGGTTCGCCAGCAAGCCGGCTCCTACAGTCACCCTTTCAATCAAAGCGAGCGCGCAATGATCTCCTTCATTATTTCGTTGGTGCCGGCGTAAATCCGCTGCACCCGCGCATCCGCCCACGCCCGTGCAATCGGGTATTCCCACATGAACCCGTAGCCGCCGTGCAACTGCACGCACTCGTCGAGCACCTTGCATTGCA
Organism: Pseudomonas sp. NFX15; assembly: GCF_049132105.1. NCBI lineage: Bacteria > Pseudomonadati > Pseudomonadota > Gammaproteobacteria > Pseudomonadales > Pseudomonadaceae > Pseudomonas > Pseudomonas sp. NFX15. The sequence continues at coordinate 105,483 of NZ_JAFMPV010000008.1, read as the reverse complement.
GGTCAGTGCCCCAGTACTTGGCCATCGCCGCCGTCGGAACGTCGAGCTTGGCTTGTAGGTGCAACTCCAGGCAGCGGTCGACGAACACCCGGCCGATCTGGATTTCGGTGGCCATCTCCGCGAGCTTGAAGCGGGTGTTCTGGAAATCCGCAATCGACTTGCCGAACGCCTTGCGCTCACGGGTGTAATCCAGCGTCCATTGCAGCGCTACCTCGGCGCAAGCCAGTGCGCCAATGGCCACGGTCAGGCGCTCTTGGGGCAGTTCCTGCATCAGATAGGCAAACCCCATCCCGGCCTGGCCCAGCAGGTTTTCCTTGGGCACCCGCACGTCCTGGAAGAACAGTTCCGAGGTGTCCTGGGCTTTCATGCCGACCTTCTCCAGGCGCTTGCCCTTGTCAAAGCCCGGTGTACCGGCTTCCACCAGAAACAGGCTGGTGCCTTTCGCACCAGCCTTCGGATCGGTCTTGGCGACGACGATCACCAGATCGGCCAGGTAGCCGTTGGTAATGAAGGTCTTGGAGCCGTTGATCACGTATTCATCGCCGTCGAGTACGGCAGTGGTCTTCACCCCTTGCAGGTCGGAACCAGCCCCCGGTTCGGTCATGGCGATCGCGGTGACCAGCTCGCCGGACACCAGTTTCGGCAGGTATTTGTGTTTCAGTGCTTCACTGCCGTAATGCAGGATGTACGGCGCCACGATGTCCGAGTGCAGGGAAAAACCGATGCCCGTCAGGCCCAGCCGCCCTACTTCTTCAATCACCACCGCACTGTAGAGAAAGTCCGCCCCCAGCCCGCCGTATTCCTCCGGCAAGTGCGAGCACAACATGCCCGCCTCCCCCGCCTTGTTCCACAGCTTGCGGTCGATATAGCCTTGTTTTTCCCATTGCCCATGGAATGGCACCGCCTCTTTTTCGAGGAAGGTTCGCACGCTGTCGCGGAAAAGTTCGTGCTCGGAACTGAACAGGGTTCTGGGGATCATGCGACACCTTTTCTTTGTTTTTAGAAGGAGTTGACCTTCAGAGACTATGCCTCGCTTCTGATACAGGACACTGGACACATCCGACAAAAAATAAGACGATCCAGCCGTCTGGTGACCACTTCCCCCTATAAAAATAAAGTTGAATTATGTCTAACCAATCCTCCACGCCGCTGCGGCGCGTCAGTATCCTGGCCATCGACCGGGTTTTCGCTTCCACCCTTCTGCAAGCCAAGGATTTCTTCCACCTCGCCAGCCTGCGCTACGGCAAACAGCTCGGCCAGGGCCTGACACCGGCGTTCGAAACCCGCCTGGTCAGCCCCGATGGCAAACCCGTCAACACCTTCAGCGACGTGATGATTCCGGTGGATGGCGGTCTGGAAAACGCCGACATCATCGTGCTTCCTGCGTTCTGGGACGATTTCGACAGCCTCTGCAAACGTTACCCGCAAGTGCTGCCCTGGTTGCGCCAGCAACATGCGCGTGGTGCCGTGCTGTGTGGCGAGGCGACCGGTGTGTTCTGGCTCGCCGAAGCCGGGCTGCTCAATGGCAAGGAAGCGACCACTTACTGGCGCTTCTTCAACGCCTTCGCCGAGCGTTTCCCGCAGGTTCAACTCAATCAGGACAAGCACCTGACCGATGCCGACAACCTGTACTGCGCCGGTGGCACCACCTCGGCGTGCGACCTGTACATTTACCTGATCGAGCGTTTCTGTGGCGCCAATGTGTCCCAGGCCGTGGCGCGGGACATCCTGTATGAAGTGCAGCGCAGCTATTCACCGGGACGGATTGGATTCGGCGGGCAGAAACTGCACCAGGACGTGATCATCCTGCAGATCCAGCGCTGGCTCGAAGAACACTTCGCCGACAAGTTCCGCTTCGAAGACGTCGCCCGCGAACACGGCATGAGCATCCGCAACTTCATGCGCCGCTTCCAGACCGCCACCGGCGACAAGCCGCTGCATTACCTGCAACGCCTGCGCATCGAAACTGCCAAGGGCTTGCTGTCGGGCAGTCGCAAGAGCATCAAGACCATCAGTTACGAAGTCGGCTACGACGATGCGAGCTTCTTCGCCCGGCTGTTCCGCCAGCACACGGAATTGTCGCCGAACCAGTATCGGCAACAGTTTCAGCAGGCAGCATAAACACCATTCCCTGTAGAAGCGGGCTTGCCCGCGAAGGCGGCGTGTCAGCACATTTGATGTCAACTGACCTGTTATATTCGAAATACAAGCGGCCTGCATTGCAGGCCGTTTTTTGTGGTTTTTTCCTACAAAAAAAGCGGATCCAGGAGCGCCGACGAACCCGATTGGCCCCATGTACGCGAAGTCTCCAACGCTTCAGTCTTTGTCCTTGCATTCACCCTCAATGCTGACAAGGAAGATCAACTGTGACCATCGGTTCAAGCTACGAATTCCCATCCCACATTGCCAAGGACGCCGCGCGAAGCAAACGCTCGACCAAAAACAGATGGGCGGCCCGCTTCCCCAACCCGCCGGATCTGTGTTTCGACTATCGGGCATTGGTTGAGCAACATAACGGCATCGCCCAGTCGACAGACCCTCAACATCGGATCTGCATCATTGGCGCCGGTGTTACCGGACTGACTGCCGCCCGGGAGCTCTACCGTTGCGGCTTCACGCATATCAGCCTCATCGAGCAATCCACGCGGGTCGGCGGCAGGCACCTGACCATTAACAACAGCCACCCAGGCGTAAGCCAAACCCCGTTTGAGATGGGTGCCATGCGCATGCCCTTTTTCAACCTGGCTGACGAGCCACCTACGGAAGGTCGGTCGCTGATGGCCTACTACGCTCAGGAGTTCGACCTGAAGCATTCAGATTTTGCCAACCCCGGAAGCCCTTGGGTCGGTTCGACGGGAATCTATCTGCGAGAAGGTAACATGGACGCAGAATCGCCTTCGCAGATGTTGATCTGGAAAAACGAGGACGGGCGCACGCCCCCGCCAGGCGAGGCGCTACAACGGGTCTATGCCAAGTGGAAGACCTTCGCCGACCGCATGACCCAAGCGGTTGCCAAGGTTTACGCCAGTGAAGAATGGGAAGCCATGTGGGCCGCCATCGTCGAACAGTATGAGGGCGTATCGTTTCGCGATCTGGTTAGCATGCCGGCCCTGAGCCACTGGAATGAACGCTCACAGGGCGACTTCGGTGGAATGGGAATGAGCGCCGAGGAATCAGCGATTTTCTATGCCATTGGCATCGGCGACGGGAGCTGGGGAGCCTTTTACGACGTGTGTTGCCTCTATCCCCTGCGCACAGCTATTTTTGGCTTCAGTAGCCAGTTACAGCTGATCCACGGACGGGTAGATGCGAAGGGTGAACCGTTGGATGCCCCTTACCTCGACAGCGAAGCCGTCTATGACTCGACCGGGCTGAGTTTCGCCAAGCCCCGCTACATTGGTCTCGCCGCGCTGGACGAATGCCTGCTGTTCATGAAAACCGCAGAAACCGGAAAGTCGGTATACGAACACAGCCGTGAACGAAGTAATGGCTTTCTCACTGACGCCTCTGTCACCCGACTCAGCAAACTGCCCAACCAGAAAATACGCGTGTACTTCGACTGGAAACACAGCCAACCCGAACACACCGAGGAACACTTCAATGATTTTGACTCAGTCATTCTGACGCTCCCGTCCTGGCTCATCGAAACCCGAATCCAGCTGAAAAACTTCACCCCGCAGATGCTGCCTTTCACAACGATCAATGCCTATAAGACCGCGCACTGGGAAACCAGCTGCAAGGTCTACGCCCCATTGGAAAAGTCCTTCCTTTCGCAAAACAGCCATATTCCACAAGCCATCGTGACCGACAGCTTTATCCACGATGTTTATACCTACCGCTACAACGAGCACTACAGCGATGACTGCATCCTCCTGAGTTACACATGGGAGGATGACGCCACCAAGCTCGCCTCTTTCAGTGACAAGGAACTGGTGAAACGGTGTGTCAAAGAGCTGGATCGCATCCTGATGAACTCCAGCAATATTCAGGAAAGGATTTCACCCTACATCGACAGTGACCGGGCGGTTGTCCAGCGCTGGGTCACGGATAAAAACGCGCTGGGCTGCGCAAAGCTGTACCGCCCTGGTACCTACTACGACGCTGTCAACCTCATGAAGTACAACCGGGATTTCTCCCACCTCTCCGGCCTGTATTTTTGCGGCGAATCATTTTCCGTCGATGCCGGCTGGACGGAGCCCAGCTTTCGCGGCGCCATCGATGCCGTCATTCATATTTGCAACAAGACTGCCGCGACCTTCAATGGCGGTTTTTCCTTAAGCGACTACCCGCACTACCACCTCAAGGCCTGACCTCGATCGCCAGAGCCCTGCACATCGTGCATCGGCCCTGGCGCTCGCCTGCGCCACGACCACTCGAACACCTCATTTAGCCAAGCAGAGACAAGGACTACAACCTTATCGGAAGCCGCTGACTTACACCCCTATGCGTTTTCAACTCTCATAAACACGCAGTTAAACAGAGTGAATAACAATAAAAAGGGGTCATCTGAAATGAGCGAACCAACAAGTCCAGTGCGTGTAGCCGTCGTGCAATTCGATCCACAAGTCGGCCTGGAAAATTGCGAAGCCAATCTGCATCACAGCCTGGAACTGGCGCTGGAAGCCGTCAACGGCGGGGCGAATCTCATCGTCGTGCCCGAGCTTTCCAATTGCGGGTATTTCTTCCGTAACCGGCAGGATGCCTTCGACCACGCCGAATCGGTGCCCGAAGGGCCCAGCGTGCAGAGTTGGATGGCGTTTGCCGCTCAACATCAGGTTTACCTGGTGGCTGGCCTGAGCGAACGGGACGGCATGCGCCTGTTCAACACCAGCGTCCTGGTCGGGCCGGACGGGTTTATCGGCAAGTACCGCAAAGCCCATTTGTGGAACCTGGAGAAACTGTGGTTCACCCCGGGTGACCTGGGCTTCCCGGTATTTGAAACGCCTATCGGCCGCATCGGCATGCTGATCTGCTGGGACATCTGGTTCCCGGAAGTGCCGCGCATCCTCAGCCAGCAAGGCGCTGACATCATTTGCAGCCTGAACAACTGGGTCTGGACCCCGCCGCCGTTGTTCGACGAGGCCGGCAAGTGCATGGCCTCATACCTGACGATGACGGCCGCCCACGTCAACAATGTGTTTATCGCAGCAGCCAGCCGGATCGGCGAGGAACGAGGCGCCCGCTACCTCGGCTGTTCGCTGATTGCCGGCACCCACGGCTGGCCGATTGGCAGCGTGGCCTCGGCGGACAAACAGGAAATCCTGTTCGCTGATATCGACCTGACCAGTTCGCGCAGCGCCCCCATCTGGAACAGCCTGAACGACCTGCACCGCGACCGTCGAGCCGACCTCTATGGCCAAATGCTCGGGTACAGCCAACACCCGTGTCTCCCACGTTGATCAGGGGAGATCATTCATGAACACCACAACCGACAAAAAAACCATCGCCCAGCGAACGCCGTTCGATACGGCAATCTTGCTGCTGATGATCGGCACCGTCCTGCTGATTGCCTGGCTGTCATTCAGCAACCGTTCGCTTTGGTCCGCGCACTGGCCAGGCTACAGCGACATGGTCTCCAGCCTGCCCGACCCCAGCGCCTGGTTGCGCTGGGTGGTGGGGGACATCAGCGAGGTGGCTTTCTATAAACACGAGTTCGCCTCGATCGGACTGTTGGCAGGGGCGTACCTGGCGTACTGGGCCAGTCGCACCGGCAAAGCCTGGCAAGGCTTCGCCATTTCCTACGGCACCGGGTTATGGCCGTGGCTGGTCACCAGTTCCCTGCTCGGGTTGTTGCTAAGCAACCTGCTGTGGGGCTGGACGGTGACGGCGACGAGCTGGCAGCCGACATTCGCTGCGTTTGTCTCGCTGCCGGCGGCCATGGTGCTGATGTTTGGCGGCGGCTGGAAGGTCACGATCAACGGTGCACTCATGGGGGCCGTGCTGGTGACGCCGATGTGTTTGCTGATCGTCAACTACGTCTGTAATCCCCTGGGTTTACCGGTGGTCATCGGCAATGTCTCTGGCATGGCGGTCGCTAGTGTCTTTGCTTTTCTGCTATGTCGCTATGTGCCTGCTCTGGTGAAGCCTTCCACCCCCGTTAAACCCGCAGCACCTGCGTCTGCACCGGCCAAGACACCCGACTACGGCATCGTCTGGAGCCTGCGCCGGGTCCTGGCGGACTTTTCCGAAGCGCCTTTCTTCGGCAATGAGTTGGCCAGTCTCGGCCTGCTGCTGGGTGCACTGCTGGCGTACAGCCTGAACCCGGCCAGCCCGGTCTATGGTTCAGGCCTGCTGCCACAGCTGATCGGCGCCCAGGCATTGACTTCTGCCATCGGCATCGTGATCTGGCGCCGACAGTGGATATCGCGTGGCTGGTTCCCCACCTACGTACCGCTGGTGTCGGTCGTGCCTGCGGCGCTCTTGACCTACGGCGGCAATTGGCCGGTGATCCTTTGGAGCGCCTCGCTCGGCGCCTTGTGCGCTCCGCCCTTGGCCTGCGCGATTTCCGCCCGGTTGCCAACCGACATGCATGGCTACATCGGCAATGTCCTGTCCATGGCCGTCAGCACGATATTGCTGATCCCGCTGATCGGTTTCCTGATCACGCTTTGACGCACGCCGCCAAAACGGCTGCATCACGGTTTCAAAACCGGATGCAGCCACTTCTCATCGCAACAAGCGAGGTTTGACATGGACCTACCCAAACTGGCCATCGCGGCGCTCGGCGGCACGCTCAGCATGCAAGCCCGGCACGCCGGTGAAGGCGTTATCCCGACGATCAGCGGCGAAACCCTGCTGGCCTCCATTCCAGAACTGACATCGCTGGCCCACGTCACCGCTGAAACCCTCGGCCTGCTGCCCAGCGCGTCCCTGAACTTCGGTTGTCTGCTCAGCGTACTGTCATGGGCGAAATATCAGGTCAGGCAGGGCGCCGCCGGAGTGGTGATCACCCAAGGCACCGACACGCTCGAAGAATCGGCCGCGTTTTTCGATTACCTGTGGGATTGCGATGAACCGCTGGTGCTGACCGGCGCCATGCGCTCGGCGAAACAGGCCGGGGCCGACGGGCCGGCCAATGTGCTGGATGCCTGCCGAGTCGCGCTATCCGAAAGCAGCCGGCGACGCGGGGTCCAGGTGGTCATGAACGGGCAGATTCATCAGGCCCGGCACGTGCGTAAAACCGACTCGCTGGCGTTGCAGGCCTTCTCTTCGCCGGTTTTCGGCCCCACCGGCCTGCTGATGGAAAATCACGTTCACTATTTCCACCCATTGGTGCAGCGCCATGCCCTGCCCTTGCCCCAAAAGACAACGCACAAGGTTGCCCTGCTGGAAGCCTCACTGTCTGCCGACACGCTGTTGCTGGAGAACGTCGTCAACCTGGGTTACGACGGGCTGGTGATCGCCGGTTTTGGTGCCGGGCACGTTTCGGATCGATGGGCGACCGCGATCGAAATCATCGCCGGGAAAATCCCCGTGGTCATTGCCACGCGCACCGGCTCCGGCGCCACCGCGCAAGCGTCCTACGGGTTTGGTGGCAGCGAGATGGACCTGATCCGCAAGGGCGCCTTGATGGCAGGCTTTCTCTGCCCGCGCAAAGCCAGGATCCTACTTTGGTTGCTGATCGGCTGTCAGCGCCAGGATGAACTGGCGAATTACCTCAACCACCCCTGACACAATTCCCTGTAGGAGCTGGCTTGCCAGCGAAAGCGGTGTGGCAGATCCGTAAATATCGACTGACGAGACGCCTTCGCTGGCAAGCCAGCTCCTACAAGGCGCCTTTTTATGTGCACGAATCGTCTTACGGCTTGTGCGCCCGGGACAGGAATTCGTGGGATTGCATTTCCAGCAGTCGGCTCAGGGTGCGCTGGAACTCAAAGTTCAGGCGCCCGCCGGTGTACAGGTCCTTGAGCTCGACTTCGGCAGAAATGATCAGCTTCACGTTGCGGTCGTAGAACTCGTCGACCATGTTGATGAAGCGTCGGGCGATGTCGTCGGTGGTGACACTCATCTGTTCGACACCGCTGAGCAACACGGCGTGGAAGATCTTGCCCAGTTCGATGTAGTCATTCTGGCTGCGCGGGCCGTCGCACAGTTCGCGGAATTCGAACCAGGCCACGTCATCGCAGGTGCGCAGGGCACGGATTTCGCGGTTCTCGATCATCAGCACGTCGTTCTCGATCGCGGCCGTGCATTCTGGCGTCAGCGCGCGGAAGCTCTTGCGCAGACTTTCGTGCGACGCTTCGTCGAGCGGGAAATGGAACAGTTCGGCCTGTTCGAGGTGGCGCAGGCGATAGTCGACGCCGCTGTCGACGTTGACGATCTCGGTGTTCTGCTTGATCAGCGCAATGGCCGGCAGGAAGCGCGCGCGTTGCAGGCCGTCCTTGTACAATCCGTCCGGCACGATGTTCGACGTCGCGACCAGGGTCACGCCGTTCTTGAACAGTTCTTCCATCAAGGTGCCGAGGATCATGGCGTCGGTGATGTCGGAAACGAAGAACTCATCGAAGCAGATGACCCGCGCTTCAGTGGCGAAGCGCTTGGCGATGATGGTCAGCGGGTTTTTCTCGCCGCCCAGGGTCTTCATCTCTTCGTGCACACGCTTCATAAAGCGGTGGAAGTGCGTCCGGGTCTTTTCCTTGAAGGGCAGCGCTTCGAAGAAGGTGTCCACCAGGTAAGTCTTGCCGCGACCGACGCCGCCCCAGAAATACAGGCCCTTGACCGGGGTCTGATCCTTCTTGCCAAACAACTTGCCCAGCAGGCCCGGCTTGTTTTGCTCGGCCGCGACCAGATCATCGTACAGGCGCTGCAAATGACGCACGGCGGTTTCCTGCGCGGCGTCATGGAAGAATTCCGGGCGTTTCAGATCAGCTTGATATCGTTCTAGGGGCGTCATAATTCGTTAGCAAGGCAACAAAAACGGGCCAACACTGTAGCGACGACCCCAAGGAATGGCAATCGGCCCTTGGTCGGGCCGAACCGTTGTTTATTCCTGAACCGGCGTCAGGGCGATCCGCAAAGCCTCGACGGCAGCGTCACGGGCAGCGCTGTCGGCAAAGGCCGGGCTGTCGGCAATGCAATCGCCGTTGAGCCACACGCTGAAGCTCAACGCGTCACCGCGCACGTCCAGAGGCTGGCCCGCTTGCAGTTGCTTGGTCACTTGTCCTGCGGTTTTACCGTCGGCAAAGTTGCGAGAAAGCAGCAGTTGCTCGCCATCGGCCGCCAGCAGTCGGAAGCGGAAACTGCCATCGTCTTCACGGAAGCTGACGAAACGCGCCGCTTTCGCGACTTTCTTCTTGGCGGTCGCCGCCACTTGAGTCTGGGCAATGAAGGAGCGCAAGCCCACCGCTTCACGCAGTTCGTTGAGGAACGGCGTCGCCACCGCACGGGCTTTTTTCGCGCCGTGTTGCAGGATGTCTTCGAGATCCGCCGGACGCTCGATCAACTGGTGATAGCGCTCGCGGGACTCGCCCAACTCGCTGTCCAGAAGCTGGAACAGTCGATTCTTCGCCTCGCCCCAACCCAGGCCCTGCAACAACTCGCTACGAAACTCGTCGGCTTGTGCCGGGGTGGCGAACGCCTGGAACAGGGTGAACAGATGCGAGTTGTCCGGGTCCTTGGCTTCGCCCGGTGCGCGGGAATCGGTAACGATCCGCGAGATCGCGTCCTTCATTTCCTTGGCGCTGCTGAACAGCGGGATGGTGTTGTCGTAGCTCTTCGACATCTTGCGGCCATCCAGGCCCGGCAAGGTGGCAACGCTCTCTTCGATCAACGCCTCGGGCATGGTGAAAAACTCTTTGCCCTGGCCGAACAGGTGGTTAAAGCGCTGGCCGATGTCGCGGGCCATTTCCACGTGCTGGATCTGGTCGCGACCGACCGGCACCTTGTGCGCGTTGAACATCAGGATGTCCGCCGCCATCAGCACCGGGTAGCTGTAGAGGCCCATGGTGATGCCGGCATCCGGGTCTTCGCCGGTCTCGACGTTCTTGTCCACCGACGCTTTGTAGGCGTGGGCGCGGTTGAGCAGGCCCTTGGCGGCGACGCAGGTCAGCAGCCAGGTCAACTCAGGGATTTCCGGGATGTCCGACTGGCGGTAGAAGGTCACGCGGTCGACGTCCAGGCCACCGGCCAGCCAGGTCGCGGCGATTTCCAGACGCGAGCGCTGGATGCGCAGCGGGTCATCGCATTTGATCAGGGCGTGGTAGTCGGCCAGGAAGTAGAACGAGTCGGCATTGCTGTCACGGCTGGCAACGATGGCCGGGCGAATGGCGCCCGCATAGTTGCCCAGGTGCGGCGTGCCGGTGGTGGTGATGCCAGTGAGGATGCGGGTACGAGTCGTCATGGGTAATCGCTTGTCAGACTGCAATCAATTCGAGAGGCGCGGCAGGATCAGATCCTTGAGATCGGTCAACTTGCCATGAAAAAAGTGTCCGCATTCTGCCACTTTCAGCAGCTCATGGGGGCGTTCAAGCTTGTCGGACCATTGGTAAACGACTTGCGGATCGATCACTTCGTCGGTTTCCGGCTGAATCAGGGTCAGTTCGCCGTGTTGCGGCAACTGATCCTGATCGCCCAGGCGCATCACGGCTGGCGCGACCATGAACAGGTGCTTGACCTGCTCGCCTTTGGCTTCAAGGCGCCCGCCGAGACTTGCTGCAACAAAACCGCCGAACGAGAAACCGAACAAGGTCAGCGGCAACTCAGGGTGCTTGTCACGAAACCATTGGGCCACGGCGTGGGCATCATCGACTTCGCCGGTGCCCATGTCATGGGTGCCTTCGCTGGCGCCGACACCGCGGTAATTGAAACGCAAGGTGATCAACCCGGCGTCACGCGCGGTGCGCTGCAGGGTCGAGACCACTTTGTTGAGCATGGTGCCGCCCTGCACCGGGTTCGGATGGCAGATCAGGGCCAGACCGCGCGGCTGCTCGTTATCCAGGTAAAGGGCTTCAAGTTGCCCAACCGGGCCATCAATCACTACAGGGGTTTCACGCATCAGCAAGGAAGGAACTCCGTGACCTCGAATCGGGTCGGCTCGTCTAGCAAATTGTCTGTGGCTGTCCATTGCGAGTGAATCGCGGTATACAGCGCAGGTTCGAGCCGTTAACGTAAAGCAAAGCCGTTTATAGAGGAAGGACTCGTGGAACACTCGCTCTTAGTTTGGTTGTTGCCGACTCTTGCCCTGGTTGTGGGTGTCGCCATTGGATTCCTGATCGCTCGCCTCGCGCCGAATGCCGCGCCGAGCAGCACACAACGTCAGCTGGACGATATTCAGGAACGTTTCGACAGTTATCAGAACGAAGTGGTCACCCACTTCAACAGCACCGCCTCTTTGGTCAAGAAACTGACTCAGAGCTACCAGGAAGTGCAGGACCATCTCGCCGAGGGCGCCAACCGCCTGGCCCTGGACGAACAGACTCGCCAACGCCTGCTGGCGTCGCTGCACGCCGACGCGACGCAGCCTCCCCGTGAACGCCTGACGCCACCGCGTAGCCAGGAGCCGCCTCGCGACTACGCACCCAAAGCCCCGAACGCGCCGGGCATGCTCGATGAGCATTATGGCCTGAAGAAATAATCAGGTTTCGCGCATGACAAAAAGCCCCCGGACATTCATTTGTCCGGGGGCTTTTTTGTTTCTGCCTGTTTTTATTACACCTGGGGTTCAGTCAGATGCTTATGGATACTGTTGAACAGTTCCTGGCTGCTGGGCAGCACCATACTGCTGGCCCGGAATCGCCTTGAGGTTGACCTCGACACGACGGTTTTGCGCGCGGCCGTTGATGTCGGCGTTGCTGGCAACCGGGCTGTCCGGGCCGGCACCACGGGCGCTCAGGTTGGCGCCGCTGACACCTTGCGAAGTCAGGTAGGTCGCCACGCTCTGCGCACGACGCTGGGAAAGGTCCATGTTGTGCTGGCGAGCGCCGGTGCTGTCGGTGTAACCGACGATCTCGATCTGGTTCTGGTTGAATTCCTTCAACGAGCCAGCCAGGTTATTCAGCGGCTGGTAGAAGCTTGGGGCAATGTTCGCCGAATCGGTAGCGAACGTGATGTTGCCCGGCATGATCAGCTTGATCTGGTCGCCTTGGCGCTGCACTTCAACACCGGTGTTGGCCATGCTGGCGCGCAGCTTTTTCTCTTGCTGGTCGGCGTAATAGCCGTAACCGGCGGCGGAAGCGCCCACCACGGCAGCACCGATCAGTGCGCCCTTGCCACGGTTATCGTGGTTGATGGCGGCGCCTGCCAATGCACCGGCCAGCGCACCGAGGCCACCGTATTTCGCAGTATTGCTCATACCTTCGGAGCCGCTGTCCGGCTGGCCCTGAGCCTGGCCTTGGCCGCCGTAGGGGTTAGGCGAGGCGCAACCGGACAAGACGGCCACAGCCGTAGCGACAAGAATCAAACGACGCGTGGTGAACATGTAAAGCTCCTACTTTTTTGCATTCTGTGGTGCAACGGCCCCAGGCAGCAGCCTTTGCGGCCGTTGGATCACGTTAACGGGTAAAAATTCCGGCTGTTACAAATCAGCCACGAACAAACGGGTTCTCGCGCATTTCGTCGCCCAAGCGGGTATCCGGACCGTGCCCGGTCACCACAGTGGCGTCTTCGTCGAGGGTGTACAGCCGCTGCTTGATCGAGCGCACGATGGTCGCCTGGTCACCGCCCCACAAATCCGTGCGCCCGACGCCACGCCGGAACAGCGTATCGCCGGCGATCAGCAGTTTAGCGTCCGAAAACCAGAAGCTCATCGAGCCCGGCGTGTGCCCCGGCGTGTGCAGCGCCACGCCACAACCGCAGGCCAGTTCTTCATCATCGGTTAGCCAGCGGTCCGGGGACGGCACCGGAGTGTAGGGCACGCCGAACATCTGGCACTGCATTTCCAGGTTGTCCCACAGGAACTGGTCTTCCTTGTGCAGGTGCAGGGTCGCGCCGGTTTTCTCCTTGAGTTGACCGGAGGCCAGGAAATGATCGAGGTGCGCGTGGGTGTGAATGATGCTGACCACTTTCAGGCCCAAGGCATCGAGCCGTGCCAGGATCAGCTCATGATTGCCACCCGGATCGACGACGATGGCCTTTTTCGTTATCGGATCGCCGATGATCGTGCAGTTGCACTGCAAAGGGCCTACGGGGAAGGTTTCACGGATGAGGGTGGGTTGCTGGGACATCGGAACCTGCTCGATAAACGGGGACGAGCGATTTTCGCACAATTAAGTATTCAGCTAATGTTCACGATGTGTAACGTGAAAAATCCTTAACCGAGTACGCCCAGTTCCTTGGCTCGCGCGACGGCTTGAGTGCGCCGTTCCACCCCCAGTTTGCTGTTGATGTGGCTGGCGTGGGTCTTGACCGTGTGCAGGGAGATGAACAGCTGTTCGCTGATTTGCTGGTTGGAACAGCCTTGGGCGATCAGGCGCAACACCGCCAGTTCCCGTGTGCTGAGCTGCTCCGTCGTCGCACAGTTCTCGGTTGCCGAACGAGCAACCAGGGGCGGCAGCTTTTCCAGAAGGCTTTGTGAAACGGGCGTCGGTGGGCTGAGCTGAAGTTGTGCGCGCAGCCAGTCCGGGTGTCCGGCCAGCAACACCTCAAACGGTTGCAGCACGCCACCGCCCGCTGCTTCCAGCGCCTGAGCCAAGGCCTTGCGTGCTTCGGGTTCTCGTCCGCCGGCCAGCAACAGCATGACTTTCTGAATCAGCGCCATGGCGCTGAGCATTTGTCGACCGCTTTGCTGGCCCTGTTCGAGCAGCGCATTCAAGCGCCCCTCGGACAGCATCGGTTGACCCTGAATAGACTCCAGCAAGGCTTGTTGCAGTTCGATGTGCAACGACAGTTGCGGGTGAAATTCCGGTGGAGAAGCGGCGTTTTCGCCGTTATAGGTCTGTCCCAGCCGTGCCAGCCAGGCCTCGGCCAGATCGGTGCGTCCCTGCGCCAGCCAGAGTTCACATTTGACCAGGGTGATCATCGCCAGGTAGTAAATCGGCGGCACGTCCCAGATGTGCATCAGCCGCTCAGCTTCGGCCAATTCGGCAAACGCCTTGGCGAATTCGCCGCTGCTGCCTTCGATCCGGGCGATCACGCAGTGACCGATGAGCACGCTGATGTCACGACAGGCGCGCGCTTCGCTCAAGCCGGCCTGCAAGCACGCGCGCGCCGCTTGCGGCTGCAGGCGCAAGGCCAGGAGAAAACCTTCATACAAGGTCAACCGGGCGCGGACCGCATACAGCCGTTGCGCCGACAATCCCTGCAGGCGCTGGATGCCTTGGCGAACTTCGTCCAGCGCCCGGCAGATTTCCCCACGTGCTTGCAGCACCCGGGCACGGTCGTAGTGCGCCAGGGCCTCGAATAAAGGATTACCGACCCGTTGCGCCAACTCCAGCGACTCCCGGTTCAGCCCCCGCGCACGCCACAAATCACCGTCGGCAATGGCCAGGTTGGACAGGGTCGAGAGGCAAATCAGGCGCTGCCCGTAACGTTTGGACGGCAGGCTGTCCAGCGCTTCGCCGCAGTAGCGCAACGTCTGTTCACGATTGCCACGTCCGCGGGCGATGATCCCACTCAAGGCCAGCCATTGAGCCAGCATGGACTTCTGCGCAGTGGCCGACGGTGCAGGCAGGAAGCGGCTCAAATGGTTGGCCAGTTCTTCGGCGGCATCCAGTTGGCAGGCCATGCCCAATGCCCAGCTATACAGCACGATCAACCGCGGCGTGCTGATCAGCAAACTGTCGGGCAAGTCCATTTTCCAGCGCAGCAACATGCCGACATTCTGTTCGGCCAGCAGTTGCTCTTCGGAGAGGTTCTGCACCAGGTTCGCCGCCACGTCCAGGTGACCGGCACGCAACGCCTGTTCCACGGCCTCATCGAGCAGCCCTTGGGCATTGAACCAGCGGCAGGCGCGCAGGTGCAGGCTGGCGGCCGGCACCATCGACTGCTTTACCGGTCGCGTGCGCAACAGATCGGAAAACAGGTGGTGGTAACGATACCAATGGCCATGCTCGTCCAGCGGTACCAGGAATACTTGATGGGCCAGCAGGAAGCGCAAGATCTCCGCACTGTCATGGGCATCGCGAACGGCATCGCACAGTTCACTGCAAAAACGCTCCTGGGGCGCCGTGTCATAGAGGAATGACTGGACCTCGGCCGGCAGGCAATCGATGACTTCTTCGAGCAGGTAATCGCGAATCAGCCCCTCCCCGCCGTGCAACGATTGCGGCAACGCACCATCGGTGCCCGCTTCCGAAGCGGCAAGCAGCCAGAAGCGCAAACCCGCGACCCAGCCTTCGCTGCGCTGGATGAGGTTTTCCAGCGCCTCGCCACGCAAGGAACTGCTGTGACGGTCGAGCAGGCTCAAGGCCTCGTCGTGGGTCAGGCGCAAGTCCTGTTCATGCAGCTCAAGCAATTGTCGCGACAGCCGCAACCGCGCCAGGTGCCAGTCGGGGCGCTGGCGGCTGGTGACCATCACCAGCAGACCGTCAGGAAGATGATTGAGGAAAAATTGCAGGCAGCGGTCCAGCACCGGGCCTTGGGCCAAATGGTAGTCATCCAGCACCAGCAACAAGGGCGTCGCTGTGGACAAATGCACCGCCAGCTCATCGAGCAAGCCGTCCAGCCATTCTTCGAAGGCGAACGGTTGATGGCGCTGGCGCATTTTCAACAAGCCGAGGGATTGCCGGCCCAGGTGCGGGTAATAGTCCTGAAGGCCTTCGAGCAGGCGTTCGAGAAAACGCCCGGGGTCACTGTCTCGCGGACTCAACCCCAGCCAGAGGCTTTGCCAATGCACCGGCAGCGCCTGGCAAAACTCTACCGCCAACGAGCTCTTGCCAAACCCGGCCGGTGCGCTGACCAGCAACAACCTGCCACCGAGCCCCGCACTCAAGCGCTCGCATAATCGAGGACGCAGCACATGACCGTCGGGCAACGGCGGGCGGTAAAAACGCCCGTCGAGTGTCGCGACGGCAACGCTGGCGGAACCTGGGGGTGTGGACAAATCAGTCATAGCCGGCTCTTGTTTGAATTGCGGGTGGCGGCGTTGCAGATGTCCGCAGACTAGCGGTAAACGGATAGGGAATGAAGGTAATTGCTACAAATGGCTACAAAAAGACTACGAACAAAAAACGCCCCGAACCAGTCGGGGCGTTTTTTTAGGGGTTACTACTTCTGACTACTGCTTAGCGGATGCCATCCTGGCCCAGGTTGCCAGGCTGGAACTCGCTCTTGGTGGCCGAGAAACCGAAGTCATAAGCCTGTTTCTCTTCGTTCTTCATGCCCAGGGCCAGGTAGCGACCCGATTGCAGGTCATACAGGACTTCGAGTGCGTACCAAGGCACTTGTTTGTCGTAGTAGTCCTCGGCATGGGCTTCGGCGACACGCCACAGTTGGCCGCGACCGTCGTAGTGGTCGATGACCGCTGCCTGCCAGGTGTCTTCGTCGATGTAGAAGTCACGCTTGGCGTAGATGTGGCGCTGGCCTTCCTTGAGGGTGGCAACCACATGCCAGACGCGGCGCAGCTCGTAACGGGTCAGGTCCTGGTTGATGTGGCCGGCCTTGATGATGTCGGTGTACTTGAGGGTCGGCGAGTCGATCTTGTAGCTGTCGGAGGCGATGTACATCTCCTTCTTGCCTTCAAGTTTCCAGTCGTAGCGATCCGGTGCACCGTTGTACATGTCCAGGTTGTCGGAAGTACGCAGACCGTCTGCCGCGGTACCCGGACCGTCATAGGACACTTGAGGCGCCTGCCGCACACGGCGCTGGCCGGTGGCATAAACCCAGGCCTTGCGTGGTTCCTTCACCTGATCGAGTGTTTCGTGCACCAGCAGCACCGTACCCGCCAGACGAGCCGGCGCAGTCACTTTCTGCTTGAAGTAGAACAGGATGTTGCCCGGGTTCGCCGGATCGTAGTCCTTCATCTTGTCGCGGAACACGAACTGGTCCTGGAAGTACACCAGGCTGAACGAGCCATTCGTTTGCGGCGCCGCCTGCGTCACGAGACGGGTCACACTGCCCCCGCGATAACGGGTGATGTGGTTCCAGATGACTTCGAGGCCATTTTGCGGGATTGGAAACGGTACCGCGGTTTCGAAGTTTTCCAGACCGTTACCACCAGCGACCAGCTTCGTGGTGGTGGCGTTTTTCTTGATGGCGGCAAACACGTCATCCGGCACGGTGGAGCCACGATGGGACGGGTAGACCGGCATTTTGAATGTTTCCGGGTAGCGCTTGAACATCGCGTACTGGCCCGGAGCAAGCTTGTCCTTGTACTGGTCGACGTTTTGCGCAGTGATGGTGAACAGCGGTTTCTCACTGGCAAACGGGTCGGACAGGAAGCCTCGGCTGTCGACGGTACCGGCGTTTTTCGCCAGTGGTTTCCAGGCAGGGATCGAACCGTCGGCGTTACCCGCCATCTCGGCCCCCATCGGCGTCAGGCTTTTGCCCAACTTATCCGCTTCACCCGCAGGCACCGCCGCCATGACGCTGGTCGCCAGCAGCGAAAGCCCCAGAACACCGGCGCTGAACAGACTCTTTGTTATTTTCATGTGTGTGTTCGTCCTGAAAAAAACTGTGCTTAGAAGTTCACGCCAACACTGAGGGCAACGAAGTCGCGATCATCCACTGTGCTGAAGTCGCCACCAAAGAAGTTGGTGTAGTTCAGACTCGCTGTGTAGGTGTTCTGGTATTCAGCATCCAGCCCCAGGCTGATGGCCTTGCGACCTTCCTCGAAGTTGCCGCCAGGGCCTGGCGAGTAACCTTTCACGTCATGCGACCAGGCTACGTTCGGCTTCAGGTTCACACCGGCAAACACGTCGCTGTAATCCCAGATCGCACGACCGCGATAACCCCATGAGGTCGCGGTAGTAAAACCGTCGTTGTTGCAATTGGTGGAAACGTTGCTGGTCGATGCGCCTGGACCCGCACCGTTGATGGTGGAGGTGTTGAGGATTTGCGAGCAGGTGTTCAGGCCCGCAGTGGACGGCAGTTCACCCGGGCCGAAGACCGGATCGCGTCCATAACGCGCATCGTTCTTGCTTTCCAGACCGCCGACATGAGTCACGCCGACTTCACCCACCAGCGTCAGGCGGTTGGCGCCCATGACCTGATCGAAGAAGTGCGTCAGGGTCGTTTGCAGCTGGGTGATTTCCTTGCGGTTGTAACCGTGCAGGTCCTGGCCTGGAACGCCTTCGAGAACCGAGGCGTTAGTCAGCGCACCGCCCAACGGACGCACACCGGCGAACAGGATGTCGGTGGAGTTCAATTGCACCGGCGCATTCGGACGGTAACTGACCTCACCGCTCCACGCGGTACCGGTAGGCAGGGTGGTGGAGAAGCTCAAACCGTACAGGCGGATGTCTTCCGGGTATTCCATGAAGTAGCTCGAATTACCCGCCACCACCAATGGGCCCAGTGCCTGGAAAGGACCAGGGAGCGCCTTGACGCCGTTATAGATCGACTGTGGTGCACCGGTGGCGCTGAAGATCGGCGCACGGCTGTGGTAGTTCATGAAATAGGCACCGAATTCGGTCGCCAGAGGATCAAACATGTATTTGGTGGACAAGCCCCACTGCCCGCTGTCACGCGCATTGCGGTTGGGCGAGCGACGAACCAGAACACCTTCTTCGTTGACGTCCACACCGGCGGCGGCCAATGGGCCGAGCGCGATGGCCGGAATGGTAGAGCGCTTGTTCAGCACTCGCAGGTTGTCGTCACAGCCAGTGGTCACGATGTCAGGCTGGGAGAAGAACGTGCCGCAGTTGTCGGTAACGGTCTTTTGCCAGTCGATCTGATAGAAACCTTCAGCCGACAGGTTTTCGGTAATGCTCTGGGACAGGTAGAACATGTTGACCGGGATCAGGCCTTCCTTGATCTCGGCACCCGGGCGACGGAACGCGGAAACGTCGATCGGGTTGATCGAGTTGATGCCGCCGCCGATGAATGTACTTTCGCCCCAGTTGACCACCTGCTTGCCCAGACGCACCGAACCCGGCTCATCGGCAATGGCGTAGTTGTGGTAAACGAAGGCATCGAGGATCTGCCCGCCCGAAGACCTGGCCGCTACGTCCCGATCTTCGTTATTGACGTTCTTGAATTCCAGATCCTGATTTTGCAGCGCGAAGTCGTACCAGTACTTGCCACGGACGAAGACACCGGTATCGCCGTATTTCAGTTCGAGGTCGTGGATGCCTTTGAAGATCTTCGAGAAGGCTTGCCCGCTCTTGAAGTTCAGGTGGCCGTCGTCGGAAGTCTGGGACAAACCCTTGCCGCCGTTGTTGACGCCAATAAGGTCCTTGTTCGGCTGCTGGGTGGAAACACTCATACCCAGGGAGAGCGAGGAATCGAACTGACCTTCGATTTCACCGACGTTGAAACTGACGCCGAATGCTGGCCCGGCGAGCGTAGAGGCAAGACTGACAGCCAAAGGCAATTTTGCCCGGCGCCAGAACTGTTTAACTGATGTCATCGACGCTACTCCATGTGCACTTTATTGTTATGGCATTAGCACTTCTAAAAACGCTGTGGATAACCGGGAGCCATGGCATCCCAAAGTCATTCCAAAGTTGCATCGCCCCGGTTTGTGCGTGTGCTCCGTTTCTAAAAATCCTTGAGCGGACTATAGCCAGCAGGGTGTTGTGCTTGATCCCTCTAAAGTGTGATTTGCAGCTGCCAGCCACTCTGGAACAGTCCTTTCGCCAGGCCGACACCCGTCGGCACGGCAAGGATGGCTGAAAATTTCGATTTGACAAGCCAAGCGCTTGCTTGGTGGGGCTGGCGTGCCGTTTCGGGCACGCCAGGAGGGGCTTAAAGCGTCGAGAGAAAGGTGCTGTTGGTGGCTTGCCATTCGCTGATGTCGACCCGAATGCGCTTCTTGTCCAGTTTACCGACACTGGTCTTGGGAATTTCCGTAACAAGGGCGATCTGGCTTGGAATCGCCCACTTGCTCAAGTGCCCCAGTTCGACAAACGGCTTGAGGTGTTCCTTGAGTTCACGCGCCCCGACTTCATGACCGTCACGCAGCACCAGCAGGGCAAATGGTCGCTCGCCCCACTGCGGATCGGGAATGCCCACCACTGCTACTTCGCGTACCGCCGCATGACGACTGATCAGGTCTTCGAGGTCCAGGGAGGAGATCCACTCGCCACCGGTCTTGATCACATCCTTGATGCGGTCGCGAATGTCGATCACGCCCATGCTGTCCAGGGTCGCCACGTCACCGGTGTGCAGCCAGCCGCCGGCCCAGAGTTCGGCACCCTTCTGCGGCTCGTTGAAATAACCCTCGGTCAGCCATGGCGCACGCAGCACCAGTTCGCCCTGTGTCTCGCCATCGGCGGGCAGGAAGTTGCCCTCGGTGTCGACGATTGCCGCCTCGACCAATGGCCCCGGCACACCGGCCTTGATCCGGTAGGTGGTGCGTTCGTCTTCGGTGCCGGCCATCAGTTCGTCGTTGAGGTGTGCGCAGGACACCAGCGGCCCGGTTTCCGACATGCCGTAGGCGGCGGTCAACTGGATGCCCTTGGCCTTGGCCGCCTCGTACAGCGTGCGGTTCAGGGCGCTGCCGCCGATGACGATTTTCCAGCCACCGAAGTCGATGTTCTGCGCGCCCTTGGCATTGAGCACCATCTGCAAAATGGTCGGTACGCAATGGGAGAACGTGACCTTCTCCTTGCGCCACAGCTCCACCAGGTATTCCGGGTCATAGCGGCCTGGATACACCTGCTTGAGCCCGAGCATGGTCGCCACATAGGGCAGGCCCCAGGCATGCACATGGAACATCGGCGTAATCGGCATGTACACATCGTTGGTGCCCAGCAGGCGCACGCTATCGATCGCGCCCATGATGGTCGACACACCCATGGTGTGCAGCACCAGTTGCCGGTGGGTGAAATACACGCCCTTGGGGTTGCCAGTGGTGCCGGTGGTGTAGAACGTGGTTGCGACCGAGTTTTCGTCGAAATCCTCGAACTCGTACTGCGGGCTCGCCGCGGCCAGCAGCTGTTCGTATTCGCCGACGAGGTTCGGCAGGTCTGCGGTTTTTTCCGGCAGGTCGGTCAACAACAGGGTCTTGTCGACCGTGGTCAGCTGCCCTTCGATGGCTTTGTAGAGGCCGATGAACTCGCTGTTGACCAGCACAAAGCGGTCTTCGGCGTGGTTCATGGTGTAGAGGATCTGTTCCGGCGACAGGCGTACGTTGATGGTGTGGATCACCGCGCCAATCATCGGGATGGCGAACATGCATTCCAGGTAACGATGGCTGTCCCAGTCCATCACACCCACCGCATCCCCGGGTTTGACGCCGGCCGCGGTCAGCACATTCGCCAGCCGTGCCACCCGCTCGATCAGGGTTGGGTAGGTGTAGCGCAACTTGTCGCGGTAGATGATCTCGCGGGTTTTCTCGTAGCGGGCACCGGACAGCAGCAGCCGCTTGATCAGCAGCGGATACTGATAAGCGCCTTCGGCCGGGGGGATAACGCGAGTCTGCAACATAAGAATCCCTTTTCTGACTGCACGGACGTGACTGAAAGTACACACTGTAGTGCCCTTCTATTTCAGTCAAATCAGCCAAAGGAATGATTTGCAGAGCCCCGCAAATGCTAGCGTTGCGCCAGTATTTACGGGGATTCGTTGCCTGCTGTGTCTACAGAATCAATGCATCTCGGTAAAAGCGAGTTTCACACCAATCGCAATCAGCACCGCGCCCATGGTCCGGTCGAACCAGTGGCCCATGCGGGCGAAACCGGCGCGCACCCGTTGCTGGCTGAACAGCATTGCCACCATGCAGAACCAGGCCGCTGTCGCCACCGCCAGGTAAACCCCGTAACCGGCCTGCACCGACAACGGCGTGTGCGGGTTGATCACCACGGTGAACAGCGAGAGGAAGAACAGCGTGGCTTTCGGGTTGAGCCCGTTGGTGACGAAACCGGCGGTGAAGGCCCCACGGGCCGTGCGTTCGCCGGCCTCCTTGTGCAGATTGTCCGCCACAGGCTTGGCCGGTTGCGCGCGCAACGCCTTGAAGCCGATGTACAGCAGGTAAGCGGCGGCGGCCCATTTCAACGCATTGAACAGCACGATCGACTGGGACACGATCAGGCCGATACCCAACAACGAATACCCGACATGCAGGAATATCGCCGAGCCCACCCCAAGCGCGGTCCAGGTGCCCGCACGGCGGCCGTGGGTAACGCTTTCGCGCACCACCACGGCAAAGTCCGGGCCGGGGCTGGCCACGGCCAACAGGTGAATCAGGGCAACGGTCAAGAACTCTGTCCAGTACATTGGGGCTCCTTGGGAACGATTTTGATCAATTAAAAAAATGAAGCGAATGCGATTGTTGTGGCGAGGGAGCTTGCTCCCTCACCACGGGTCGAGTGTCACCGAGGCTTTGCGTAACTATTTATTTCATCTGGTAGGCTCGGCAGATTACGCCTTCGGTTCAAAGCACAAAAGGTACAGTTGATGACGAACACTCGCCGCGCCGTTTTCCTCGACCACCCGTCCCTGGACCTCGGCGACCTTGACCTCAACCCGCTGCGCAGTTGTTTCAGCGATTTGCAGCTGTTCGCCCAGACCCTGCCCGATCAAGTCATCGAACACCTCAAGGGCGCCACTGTCGCCATCAGCAACAAGATCCTGATCGATGCCGCCGCCATGGCCGCCAGCCCCGATCTCAAGCTGATCCTGATCACCGCGACCGGCACCAACAACGTCGACCTCGCCGCCGCCCGAGCCTATGGAGTCACCGTCTGCAACTGCCAGGGCTATGGCACGCCGTCGGTGGCGCAGCACACGATCATGCTCCTGCTCAACCTGGCCACGCGCCTGGCCGATTATCAAAAAGCCGTCGGCGAAGGTCGCTGGCAGCAGGCCAAACAGTTTTGCCTGCTGGACTACCCGATCGTCGAACTCGAAGGCAAAACCCTTGGCCTGCTGGGCCACGGTGAACTGGGCGGCGCTGTCGCACGACTGGCCGAAGCGTTTGGCATGCGCGTGCTGCTGGGACAAATTCCCGGTCGCCCTGCCCGCCCGGACCGCTTGCCGCTGGCTGAGTTGTTACCGCAGATCGATGCCCTGACCCTGCACTGCCCACTCAACGAACACACTCGCCACTTCATCGGCGCCCGCGAACTGGCTTCGATGAAACCCGGTGCGTTCGTGGTCAACACCGCCCGTGGCGGCTTGATCGATGAGCAGGCACTGGCCGACGCCCTGCGCAACGGGCATCTGGGCGGAGCCGCCACGGACGTGCTCAGTGTCGAGCCGCCGGTCAATGGCAATCCGCTGCTGGCCCATGACATCCCGCGCCTGATCGTGACCCCGCACAACGCCTGGGGCAGCCGCGAAGCGCGCCAGCGAATCGTTGGCCAAGTGACTGAAAACGCACTGGGCTACTTCAGCGGTAAGGCGCTACGGGTCGTCAGTTGATAAACTGCGGCACTTTTTTCAGGGGAGCAGTTATGGATCCGCGCAGTGAAGTACTGCTTCGTCAGGCCGAGTTATTCCAGGGTTCGGTGTTGTTGGCCGGTCTGCCCGCCGACGACTTGCTGGGCCGCCTGCCCGATGCCCATGGCTGGTGCTGGCATGCCGGCGACCAAGCCGCGCTGGACGCGCGCTTTGACGGGCGCAGCCATTTTGGCGTGAATGCACCCGAGCGCGAGTTCGAAACAGCGGTGGTGTTTCTGCCCAAGGCCAAGGACCTGACCGACTACATCCTCAACGCCCTCGCCTCGCGGCTGGCCGGCCGTGAGCTGTATCTGGTCGGCGAGAAGAAAAGCGGCATCGAAGGCGCCGCCAAACAACTCAACCCGTTCGGCAAACCGCGCAAACTCGACAGCGCGCGACATTGCCAGCTGTGGCTGGTCACTGTCGCCAATGCCCCCGAAGCCAAACCGCTGGAAAGCCTGGCCCAGACCTACGAGCTGCCACTGGCCGAGGGCCCGTTGAAGGTCATCAGCCTGCCGGGCGTGTTCAGCCATGGTCGCCTGGATCGCGGCAGCGCGCTGCTGCTGGAACACCTGGACAAATTGCCCAGCGGTCACCTGCTCGATTTCGGTTGCGGCGCGGGGGTTTTGGGCGCGGCGGTGAAGCGTCGCTACCCGCACAATCAGGTCACGATGCTCGATGTGGACGCGTTTGCCGCCGCCAGCAGTCGCCTGACCCTGGCGGCCAATGGGCTGGAAGCCGAGGTGATTACCGGTGACGGCATCGATGCCGCGCCGATGGGGTTGAGTGCAATTTTGAGCAATCCGCCGTTCCATGTCGGGGTGCACACCGATTATTTCGCTACCGAGAACTTGCTGCGAAAAGCGGCCAAACATCTGAAAAACGGTGGCGAATTGCGGCTGGTCGCCAACAGTTTCCTCAAGTACCAACCGCTGATCGAAGAGCACTTGGGCGTGTGCGCAATCAAGGCCGAAGGACAGGGTTTCAGAATCTACCGGGCCAAACGCGGCTGATCGTTTTTTAGAAAAGAAGGCTTGCCGAATGGATTCTGCCTAGGCAGAATCCGCTCCGTCCTAGGGGAGTAGTCTCCCACGAGCGCCACGCTCGTCCGGCATGCGTCAACATACTTGGTCAAAAGACCATGGCGCATGCGACCCAAGCATCCACACCAGATGGATTGCAGGGTTTGACAAGACCTATGACACGAACACCTTACCCGGGGCGGGAAGGCTGTACGTGTCATAGCCGTGTCGACCCGCCCCTTAGGAAACCCCCTGATGCTGGATTCACTTCTCGTACCTACCGCAATCGTTGCCTTGGCCGAAATCGGCGACAAGACGCAACTGCTCGCGCTCATTCTCGCTGCCCGTTTCCGCAAGCCCTGGCCGATCATCGCCGGTATCGTCGCCGCGACCCTGGCCAACCACGCAGCAGCCGGTGCGGTCGGCGCCTGGGTCGGCAGTTTCTTCACGGATACGATGCTGCACTGGATCCTCGCCGCGAGCTTTACCGCTACCGCGCTGTGGACGTTGGTGCCGGACAAAATGGACGACGACGAAGCCAGCACCGCCCGCAAGTTCGGGCCGTTCCTGACCACGCTGATCGCGTTCTTCCTGGCGGAAATCGGCGACAAGACCCAGATCGCCACCGTGATGTTGGCGGCGCAATACCCTGAACTGTGGCTGGTGATTATCGGCACCACCGCGGGCATGTTGATTGCCAACGTACCGGTGGTTCTGGCAGGTAACTTTGCCGCCGACAAACTGCCATTGACCCTGATCCGTCGACTGGCGGCCTCGGCGTTCTTCATCCTGGCGATTGTCGCGGTGTACAAGGCGATGCAGAGCAGCGGGTGGGTTTGACGGGGCTTTGATATCAATCTGTGGTGAGGGGGCTTGCCCCCTCACCACATATGCACTTGCAGGCAGATCAGGACTTCTTGGCCTGCTCATACAGCGGCATGACTTTCGGAATCGCTGCCTGCAACGCCGCAATGCGACTCGACGACGCCGGGTGAGTGCTCATGAACTCCGGTGGCGCACCTTCCGAGGCCTTGCTCATCTTGTTCCACAAGGTGATCGCGGCATTCGGGTTGTAGCCGGCGCGGGCGGCCAGTTCGAGGCCGATCAGGTCCGCCTCGTTTTCATTGGCGCGACTGTTGGGCAAGGTCATGCCGTAGTTGGCCACGGTATCGGCCAGCGCCATGGTGTCCTGCCCCAATCCCAGCAAGGCACCCGCGCCTTGCTTGGCCATTTCAATGCCGTAGGCCTTGGACATCGCTTCACGGCCGTGCTCGCGCAGGGCGTGGGCGATTTCATGGCCCATGACCGCGGCGATTTCATCGTCGGTCAGTTTCAGGCTGTCGATTAGCCCGGTATAGAAGATGATCTTGCCGCCAGGCCCGCAGTTGGCATTGAGTTCATCGCTCTTGATCAGGTTGACTTCCCACTTCCATTGCGCGGCATCCGGACGGAAATTCGGTGCCTGGGCGATCAGCCGGTCGGCAATCGCCTGGACGCGCTTGGCTTCGCTGCTGGTCTTGTCCAGCACGCCTTTACTGGACGCCTCGCCGACGGTCTTCTGGTAGGACTGTGCGTACATCTGGTCGACCTCCTGCGAGGACAACATGCTGAACATGTACTGCTTGCGCTCCACCCCCACGGCACCGCCGCTGGTGGTATTGACCGACTGACAACCGGCGAGCAGCAGCGCCGCGCCCAGAGCACTTGCAACGAAAATCTTGTTCATCAAAAAACTCCCTGAAAACATGCCGCGTATCCTAGGCGGGGAAATGTATCGACGCCAGATACAATGGTCATAAGACGCACATTTCGGATAAAGCTCTCGTCGCCGTAGGAAAAAATTCACAAAGGCCGAAAAACCGCAGCCCATCGCGCCGCCCACTGATTCAATTGCGACATCCACCGCCCGAAATCGGCCATTTCGAGCCCCTTCGCTCATGCCTGCCCGGCCCCCTGCCGATACACCTGGGCAGTCGTCCTATCGCGTGTGGAGCTCCCATGAAATTCAAGTCGATCCAGTTTTCCGTGGCGGCTCTTGCCGGCGCCATTGTCCTTAGTGTCGTGGCCGCACTGGTGGTGTACGCACTGTTCTCCGGCGCGCGGACCCAGGACATGGTCCAGGAGCGGACCCAGGCGCAATTCGAGCAAGTGATCGAGCAGCGCCTGACCTCGCTGGCGCAAACCCAGGTCAGCCAGATCCAGCGTGAACTCGAAGCGCCGCTGCTGATTGCCGGCGCACTGGTGCGGGTCAACGCGCTGATCGGCACGCCGGGGGCCGATGGCAAGCCTTCGCTGAGCCTGAGCCGCGAGCAACTGATCGGCCTGATCAAGGAAAACGTGGTCAAGAACCCGAAGATCCTCGGCACCTACATCGGTTGGGAAAAAGACGCACTGGACCACAACGATGCTGCTTACGTCGGCACCCAGGTGGCCGGTATCGACACGGCCAACGGGCGTTTCCTGCCGTGGTGGTTCCGTAACGACGATGGCACCCTGGGCCTGGACAAACTGGTGGACGTCGACGACCAGAAAATCCTGTCCACCGGCGTTCGCGCCAGCGAGTACTACCTGTGTTCGAAAGAAACCAAAAAATCCTGCGTGATCGATCCGGCACCTTACAAGGTGGGCGACAAGGTAGTCATGCTCGCCTCCTTTATTGAACCGATCATGCTCAACGGTGCTTTCCAGGGCATCGTCGGCGCCGACCTGTCAGTGAACTTCATCCAGGAAATGCTCCTGGGCGCCAACCAGAAACTCTACAGCGGTGCCGGGGAAATGGCCCTGATCGGCGGCAATGGCCGAATCGTTGCCTACACCAAGGACCCGAGCAAATTCGGCGAGAACGTCAGCGACATCCTCGACAGCAAGCAGATTGCCAACATGGCCAATCTCAAGCGTGGCGAAGTGACCTACACCGTCGACCAGGCCCAAGGCCGGATCGAATTGTACCTGCCGTTCGGCATCGGCCAGACCGACGCCCGCTGGACCCTGATGCTGCAATTGCCGCTGAACGCGGTCATGGCCGACCTGCAAAAACTCCAGGGCGACCTGAACGCACAACGCAAATCCGACACCTTCGGCATGGCCATGGTCGGCCTGGTGATCGCCGCTATCGGTTTGCTGGTGATCTGGCTGGTGGGCCATGGCATCGCCCGTCCACTCAAGCAAATGGTGGCCATGCTCGACGACATCGCCCAAGGCGAAGGTGACCTGACGCGGCGCCTGACCAGCGACCGCGCCGACGAACTGGGCTCGATCGCCAAAGGCTTCAACACGTTCCTGGCCAAGTTGCAGGTGATGATTACCCAGGTGGTGACGTCAGTGCAGAGCGTCAGCGATTCGTCGGAACACACCGCCGACATCGCCATCCGTACCAACACCGGCGTGCACAAGCAAATGGCCGAGATCGATCAAGTGGCGACCGCCGTACAGGAAATGACCGCGACCGCCCAGGACGTGGCGCGCAACGCGACCCAGGCTGCGCAAGCCGCCAGCCATGCCGACCAGGCCGCTAGCCAGGGCATGCAGATCGTGCGCGACACCTCGAATTCGATTGGCGCCCTCGCCGTGGAAATCGGCCGGGCGGTCGGCGTGGTGCAAACCCTGGCCAAGGACAGCGAAAATATCAACGCCATCCTCACGGCTATTCGCGGGATCGCCGAGCAGACCAACCTGCTGGCGCTGAACGCCGCCATCGAAGCAGCCCGCGCCGGTGAACAAGGGCGTGGTTTTGCGGTGGTGGCCGACGAGGTGCGCAACCTGGCGCAGAAGACGCAAAAGGCCACCGAAGAGATCCAGTCGATGATCCAGCAACTCCAACAAGGTACGCGGGACGTGGTGCGCGTCATGGAGGACAGCCAAAACCGCACGGACGAAAGCGTGCAGCACGCGGCCAAGGCGGCCGAAGCGTTGGAGACCATTACCCAGGCAGTGTCGGTGATCAACGACATGAACACCCAGATCGCCAGTGCGGCCGAGGAGCAAAGCGCGGTGGCGGACGACATCAACCGCAACGTGATTAACATCGGCCAGGTGGCCAACGAAGTCGCCGGCGGTGCGGATGAGTCGAGCGCGGCGAGTGCGGACTTGACCAAATTGGCCGAGCAGCAGCGGCGATTGATCAATCAGTTCAGGGTTTGATTCAAGGCCCCCTTCGCTGGCAAGCCAGCGCCTACAGGGGGGTGTGTGAACACCGCAGATCCCTTGTAGGCGCTGGCTTGCCAGCGAAGGGGCCGGTTCAGCCGCTAAGGAGCTCAACCCGGCGTCAAACACTCCGGCCCATTGAGCTTCGGATCATTGACCATGTTCGCCAGCACCCGCTCGCGCAACGCGGCAGGTTCGCTGGCCAATAACCCTTGCAACACATGCAATGGCGTCTCTGGATCCAGCCATGCCGCCTGCCCGGCCTCATCCAGGATCAACGGCCGCCGCTGACTGGCCGCCGGTTGCGTGATGACCGCCGTGCTCAGCCACACCTGCTCCTGCACCGGATACGCTTCCCAGATCGCGGCAAAGAACAATGACGAGCCCTCCCCCGGCGTCAGCCAGTACGGGCGCTTGCGCGTCGTGCCGCGCCATTCGTAGAAACCGTTGGCCGGCAACAGGCAGCGGCGCTCGCGCAAGGCCTGGCGAAACATCGGCTGTTCGGCCACGGTTTCGGCGCGAGCATGGGCCGGCGTACGAGACAGGTCGGTCAGCCACGGCGGCGTCAGCCCCCAGCGCGCACGAGCCAGCGAGCGCTGGCCATCGGGCTCGGCGCGCAGCATCAATACGGAGTCGTTGGGAGAAATGTTCCACTGCGCCTGCTGGTCGGTGGGAAAACCGGGCAGTGCCGCAAAGGCGGGATTCCAGCGAAACAGGGCATAACGTCCACACATGGGGCAACACGGCTCTTGATCAAACGAACGCCAGCCTAACAGACCAGCGTGCCGGGAAAGCTGTCCGGTTCATCGCCGGCCAGCGGCAGCGCGGCATTGTACGCGGTGATCAGCTCGCGGGCGTAGGCTGCCTGGTCGTTCTCGACCGACAGCCCGAGCAGGCCATAGATCGGCAACTCACCGCTGCCCCCGAGCAAATCACGGCCCACCAGATGCGCCTCGATACCTTCACTGGCGAGCATGCCTTGCAGCAACTCGCCTTCCATCAGGTTTTCCGGATCGTAGATTCGCTGCATGGGCGCCCCTCACTCATTTTCGCTGAAGACTTCCAGAAACCAATCCTTGTCGTGAACCTGCAATACAAACGTGATCGGTCGACAACACACCTGACAGTCCTCGATGTAGGTTTGATCACCACCGGACA
Organism: Pseudomonas sp. NFX15; assembly: GCF_049132105.1. Lineage (NCBI taxonomy): Bacteria > Pseudomonadati > Pseudomonadota > Gammaproteobacteria > Pseudomonadales > Pseudomonadaceae > Pseudomonas > Pseudomonas sp. NFX15. The sequence goes on along the minus strand of NZ_JAFMPV010000008.1, from coordinate 75,745 downwards.
GGTCCACTGTCGTCTCCACTTCCTCACCACAATACGGACATTCGTACAGTGCGCTTTCCAGCATCGCGGTCTCCCAGGTGACTTGTGCGTATAATCGCCGGTCTATTGGCAGGGCTATTTTTGTCTGGCTACTTTTTCAGACCGTGCCCCGCGGGTTTTCGATCAAAACCTTTACTTACCCTAGCCGTTTCTAACAAGAGAGCATGATGGGCGAATTCGATGCCATCCGACCTTACGACGACAGCGAAGTCCCAGCGGTGCTGGACCGGCTGCTCGGCGACAAGGCGTTTCTAGATATCCTCACCCACTTCCGCTTCCCGCGTTTCGCCGGCGCTTTAGGCTGGGCGCTCAAACCTCTTATAGCCCATCGGCTGCGCCGTGAGTTTGCCAGCGTGACGTCCGTGGCCACGCTGCAGGACAAAGTCGAGGTCTACGTCGACCACACCATCGAGCGCGCCACCGACGGCGTGACCTATACCGGCGTGGAGCAATTCAAGTCCGGCAGTGCCTATCTGTTCATCGCCAACCACCGCGACATCGTGATGGACCCGGCCTTCGTCAACTACGCCGTGTACCACGCCGGCCTGCCGACCCCGCGCATCGCCATTGGCGACAACCTGCTGCAAAAGCCTTTCGTCAGCGACCTGATGCGCCTGAACAAGAGCTTCATCGTGCACCGTTCGATCAGCGGTCGCCGGGAAAAAATGGCCGCCTATCAATTGCTGTCGGCGTACATCAACCATTCGATCCGCAACGATTGCGCCTCTATCTGGATCGCCCAGGCCGAAGGCCGCGCCAAGGACGGTGACGATCGCACTGAATCGGCGATCCTCAAGATGTTCCACATGAGCCGCAAGGACGAGCCGTTCGGCGAGGTCATCCAGTCATTGAACCTGACCCCGGTGTCGATCAGCTACGAGTACGACCCGTGCGACCAGGCCAAGGCCCGCGAGCTTTACATCCGCGCCACCACCGGCAGCTACACCAAGGTGCCGGGCGAGGATGACGTGAGCATTGCCAAGGGCATCACCGGCTACAAGGGTCGCGTGCATGTGAACTTCGCGGCGCCGATCAGCGAACTGTTCGAAGACACCAAGCAATTGGCTGTCGAGATGGACCGGCAGATCCTCAGCGGCTACCGCCTGTTCCCGGTGCACTACCTGGCGTACGCGCAGTGGAAGGACGCCGACCCGGCCTTGCAGGTGCCGAAAGCCGCCGAGGTGTTCCCGGCCGATGAACTGGCCAAGGCCCAGGAAGAATGGCAACGCCGCCTGGACGCCTGCCCTGAAGAGCATCGTCCATTTCTGGTGCGGCAATATGCGACGCCGGTGCGTAATCAGTATCGGGTGAAGGCTGGGTTGGCGCTGTAAGCGGTTTTATCTGGAAGGCGCGTTTGTGGCGAGGGGACTTGCCCCCCGTTCGACTGCGTAGCAGGCGCCGACTTCTTGGGTTCGCTTCGCAACCCAACGGGGGCAAGCCCCCTCGTCACAAGAGTTGTGTCAGGTTTTAGACCTGCGTGCTGATCCACGACACCAGCAGCGCCATGCCCATGCAGGCAAAGCCGAAGATGTAGAAAAAGCGGTTCATGCGCAGGGACGCCCAGTCCAGGATCGGCTCGACGTTGGGGCTGCTCTGGCGCTGTGCCTGGAGACTGGCCATCGCGCGCATTTCACGGCGACGCGTCGCATGCAGCAACCAGCCGCCCGGGAAGGCAAACAGCAAGGCCAGCAGGTTGATCAACTTGGCGGGATGGGCAGTAAACAGCGTCATCAAGTGCAGCGACATCACAAACCTCAAGCAAAATCGGCGTGACAGGCGCCGGCCGGCGACTGCGGCGCGGATTCTACCGAAAGCCTGCGCACCCGCCCGCAACTTTGCGACAAAAAATCAGGCAATTGACCAATGGCGGTCCTTAGCGCTTCGCAACCGAACACGGACTCCGTCATGCTGAACGCCGAAAACCAGGCCTGAACCAAGCCCCTGTAGGAGCTGGCTTGCCAGCGAAAGCGGTGTGTCAGTTGACGTTTATGTTAAAGGCTTGGACGCCTTCGCTGGCAAGCCAGCTCCTACAAGGGCCGTAGGGTTTTCGATGTGCATGAAAAAGCCCGGGGCCATCGCTGGCACCCGGGCTTTTTCACATCAGGCAACATTACTCGCCAAGGACCTGGCCCACGGTCGGGTCCTTGAACAGGCGGGTCAATGCATCGCTCAACACATCGCTGACCAGCTTGGTGTTGGTTTCCTGGTTCGGCGCCATGCCGAAACGCTGGTCCAGGGAGGCGCCATAGCGGCCACTGTAGCGGCGATTGGCGTTCTGCACATCCGAGCGGAACGTCGCGCCGATGGTAGCCTCGGTCACGTACAGGCCTTCCTTGGGCGACTGGTATTTCAGTTCGGCCAGGGTCACGGTCAATTGCGGGGCGTTCATCGCGTTGTTGGTCGGGGTAAAGCCCAACAGGCGCACGGCGGCTTCAGCCTGGGCCTGCAGCTTCGGCAGGATCTGCGCGCCCTGCACGGTGATCGCGCTGGTTTCCGGGTACAGGCCACCACGAGTGCCCAAAGTCGGCGACGGACGACCGTCCACTACACGCACCACGACGGGTTGACCATGGCCGACCGGGGCCAATTGCGTGGTCAGCTTGGGTTCCGGGCTCAGTTGTTGCGGGCTGTGGGCGCAGCCAACCAGGGTCAAACTGGTCACAGTGATCAAACCGAACAACAGGCGTTGCAACATGCTCTTCTCTCCAGAATCAGGCACAAACAGGCCGGCAGTATAGCGGTGCGCCACTGCGGGGAACCAGCGCCGCACAGTGTTTGATGAAATCTCTGACAAACCCTTGAGAAAGCGGTTCCTGTCACACAGATGTCACCGCTCATACACTTGCACGTAACGGCTTGCATTTATGGTCATCATCAGAAACCAACAAGGTACGTCACCATGCGCTATCTGATCTCTCTGTTCGCGCCACGCCCGCTGCACCGCTGCTTCGCCCTGCTTGACCACAACGGCCACTGCCAGGCCTTCAAACAATGCAGCCTGCAACCCATGGGCGATGGCTGGGTGGAAATCGAAGAAATTCGCCTGAACTGGCTGAATCAGCCGCTGCCGGCCAGTGCCCGTGTCGTTTCGCAGGCTCATCAGCCACGCTCGCGCACACAGCAACTGCTGACGACCTGACCAAACACCTAATAAAAGTCATTAAACACGACCATTTCCCTGCGTTTCTTAGATACAATCTCCCCCCGATTATAAGGACGTCTCCTGATCGGGCCTCGCAGCATCGTCAATGCGCTTGTGTTGACACCCCGCACCGCCCACAGAGAGCCGCCCACACAGATCGAGTGAAGCTGGCGCGCTTGCTGTTTCGTTGAGCAAAACCTCCACTTTTCGCGAATCTGCAGAGCTGTCATACGCTCGGTCACTGAGCTGTTTGCCCGTTTGCCTGCCGTGTACTCATGGCAGCAATTTATCGGGGCACGGTGCCAGGCTGGGACAGCCCTTTTTTGAGGTTCACGTCTTCAAAAGAGCGTGAAAAAAACGGGTTTTCACAACTTCACAAGAGTGTGGCGAGCAAATGAATAGTTTTGCGTCTGAACATGCACCATTGGCGTCTACAACAGCCCAACGACACAGGACCGAGTATTCCTCGAACACCGGAGCCTGAAGCCTGTCCGCTACGGATTTGGTTGCACAAACGGATGTATCGACCATAAGTCGAATTGCCTGACGTGTGCTGAAATGAGTTCATATGACTCATAGGCCCGGCAGGTAGCGTCCGTCGAAGTTGCAAAAAATTGCGAAGATTCGGACATGGCGATCCTGCCATGGGAACCTGGGGCCACACTGACACGCCCCTGAACGCCTGGCAGCCATGCCGTCAATTTGGTGCTGCAGATTTTGGAGACGCGTTAAATGGCGCATAACGAAGCAGTCGACGTAGTACTGGTTGGGGCCGGCATCATGAGTGCCACCCTTGCAGTCCTGCTCAAAGAGCTCGACCCCGCGATGAAGCTGGAAGTCGTCGAGCTGATGGATTCCGGTGCCGCGGAGAGTTCCAACCCGTGGAACAACGCCGGTACCGGTCACGCCGGGCTGTGTGAGCTCAACTACACGCCGCAGGCAGCCGATGGCGCCGTCGACATCAAGAAGGCCGTGCACATCAACACCCAGTTCGAGGTGTCGAAGCAGTTCTGGTCGTACCTGACCAGGAAAGGCACGTTCGGCTCGTGCAAATCGTTCATCAGCCCGGTGCCACACCTGAGTTTCGTGCAGGGCGACAGCGGCGTGTCCTTCCTCAAGGAACGCTTCAAGGTGCTGAGCAAGCACCACGCCTTCAGTGACATGGAATACACCGAAGACAAGGCAACAATGGCAGAGTGGATGCCATTGATGATGCCTGGCCGCGACCCTGGCGAAACCCTGGCCGCCACCCGTGTGATCAACGGCACCGACGTCAATTTCGGCGCCCTGACCAACCAGTTGCTCAAGCACCTGACCAGCGCACCCGATGCCCAGGTCAAGTACTGCAAGCGCGTGACGGGTCTCAAGCGCAACAAAGCCGGCTGGACCGTCAGCATCAAGGACGTCAACAGCGGCAACACCCGTGAAGTCGATGCCAAATTCGTCTTCCTCGGCGCGGGCGGTGCGGCACTGCCGTTGTTGCAAGCCTCGGGTATCGAGGAAAGCAAAGGCTTCGGCGGCTTCCCGATCAGCGGCCAGTGGCTGCGTTGCGACAACCCTGATGTGGTCAAGCACCACCAGGCCAAGGTCTACAGCCAGGCAGCCGTGGGTTCGCCGCCGATGTCCGTGCCGCACCTGGACACCCGTGTGGTCGAAGGCAAGAAGTCCCTGCTGTTCGGACCTTACGCCGGCTTCACCACCAAGTTCCTCAAGCACGGCTCCTTCATGGACCTGCCGCTGTCGGTTCGCGCAGGCAACATCGGCCCGATGCTGGCCGTGGCGAAAAACAACATGGACCTGACCAAGTACCTGGTCAGCGAAGTGATGCAATCGATGGAGCAGCGCCTGGAATCCCTGCGTCGCTTCTACCCTGAGGCGAAAGCTGAAGACTGGCGCCTGGAAGTGGCCGGCCAACGGGTGCAAATCATCAAGAAAGACCCGAAAAAAGGCGGCATCCTGCAATTCGGTACCGAACTGGTCGCGGCCAAGGACGGTTCCCTGGCAGCACTGCTCGGCGCTTCGCCGGGTGCCTCGGTGACCGTTTCGATCATGCTCGAGCTGATCGAAAAATGCTTCCCGAGCCAGGCCAAGGGCGAATGGGCTGCCAAACTGGCAGAGATTTTCCCGGCCCGTGAAAAGGTCCTGGAAACCGACGCTGCGCTGTATCGCAAGATCAACACGCAGAACAACGTTGCCCTGGAACTGGTTGAAGCCAGTAGCGAGACCGAAAGCTACGCTTGATTCGGCCTTACAAAAAACGCCCCGTTCTCACTGAGAGCGGGGCGTTTTTTTATGTCCTGTAGGAGCTGGCTTGCCAGCGAAGGGGCCAGCACGGTGTGCCAGAGAAACCGCCTTCGCCAGCAAGCTGGCTCCTACAGGGTATGTGGCGTATCGAGAATCTGTAGGAGCTGGCTTGCCAGCGAAGAGGCCAGCGCCTACAAGGTGTGTGGCGACGTGGATCAGCCGCGGGCTTTTGCGATCAGCTCGATGTAGTCCGGTGCGTTGCGCTGATCCTGGATCAGGTCAACGAAGGTCTTGCCGTGTTCATCCTTGCCATCCACGTCGTAGCCGGCTTCGACGAAGAACGTCAGGAAACGCTCGAAGTCGTCGATGCGCAGGCCACGGTAGGCCTTGACCAGTTTGTGCAGGGACGGAGAAGTCGCGTCGACCGGCTCGAAATCGAGGAACAACTTGATCTGCTCATCGCCGATCTCGTCACCAATCACTTGTTTTTTATCTTTACGCATTGCCGACTCCAGCTCGCAGACATTTCACGGGGCGGGCAGTTTACCCCTGCGCGGGCCCGGCGCTCAACGCGCACGCGTGTTGGCGGTGTGCAAATCGGCCCAGACATGGCCGTTGGCGTAGCTGAGGAACTGGCAATACACCGTGTCGTTACGCAACAGGTCGATGACCACACGGTATTGCGCCAACGGGTAATACAGGGTCAGTGTCTTGCTGGGCACGTCAAAAACCGGCTTCTTCAGGCTTTTGCTCTCGCCGTCGAAGTTGACCAGCACCTGGTTGATCGTCGCGCCTTTGTTCAGGGATTTGCCCTTGAGGCGAATCATCAATGGCGACGTGACCGGAATCGGTTGTTGATTGGATTGACGCTGGCTGCCAACCACCACCGAATACTCGGTGACTTGCAGCAATTGCTGCTGCTCGGGCTCGCTGTCACGCAGGGTCAAATCATCGGGTGGCAGGTATTGCGCATGCATCGGTGCCGGCGCGGCAGCCAAAGGCAGGCTGAGGGTCAGCAACAGGGCGGCGCAGCAGCGGATAAAAGGGCTCATGACAGGTTCCGGATCGGGTGTAGGAGCGGGCTTGCCCGCGAAGAGGGAGTGTCAGCCAACATCAATGCAACTGACACACCGCTTTCGCGGGCAAGCCCGCTCCGACAGAAGTAATCAATCAATCGAACTGCGCGAGCATCCAGGCTTGATATTCGGCCACACCCGGCTCGCCTTCGCGCGGTGCCCAGTGCGCCAGTTCACCTTCACCGACCGGACGGTAAGGGCCGGCCTTGCACTCAAACATCAGGCTGTCAGCTTCGAGCACCACCAACCCATGGAACACACCCGTTGGCAGGTCCACGCCCACACAGTCGCCACCCGCCTGCAGCACAGTCTTGCTCAGCACCGTACCGTTCTCATCAAAGATCAACACACCCAGCCGTCCCTTGAGGACCAGCAAGGTTTCCGCCTTGTTGTCGCCCAGATGCCGGTGCGGCGGAATGTACGTGGACGGCTGCAACCCCACCGCCATGCGATGGCAAGCGTCTTCCATCTGGTGGAAGTTGTGATGCTGGCGCCCACGCGGATTGGCCGCGGCTTTCCCGGCCAGCTCGGCGAACAAGGTCTGATCCAGAAAGCGCGGTGTGTCCATGTCTTACATTCCTTTAACGGCGAAAATTCCGTTGGCGTTACGCCAGTAGCCCTTGTAGTCCATGCCGTAGCCGAAGATGTAACGATCGATACACGGCAGACCGACGAAATCGGCTTTCAGGTCCGGACGGGCCTTGCGGTCGTGGTCTTTGTCGATCAACACGGCGGTGTGCACTTTACGGGCGCCAGCGTGCTTGCAGAAGTCGATGATCGCACCCAGGGTGTGACCTTCGTCGAGGATATCGTCGATGATCAGCACATCACGGTCGATGAAGGACACTTCCGGCTTGGCTTTCCAGAACAGATCGCCGCCGCTGGTTTCGTTGCGATAGCGGGTGGCGTGCAGGTAGGACGCTTCCAGCGGGAAATGCAGATGCGTCAACAGCTTGCCGGAGAAGATCAGCCCGCCGTTCATCACGCAGAACACCACCGGGTTGCTGTCGGCCATTTGTTCGTTGATTTGTGCACCGACGCGGGCGATGGCCGCCTCGACTTCAGCTTCGGTGTACAGGCAGTCAGCCTCTCGCATGACTTGACGGATATGCTCGAGATCAGCGGACATGGCGCTCTCCTGGGGGGTGGTAACGGGGGGACTAAGTGAGGAAAAGCGGGCAAAGGTACGCATCAAGCGAGGCCAGATCAAGCCTTTGTGGACTAACGTACTGTATGTCTATAGGACAACACCCTCGGATAGATTAATCTAGGCCGGTTTTTTTGCCCGCTGCCGGAGCCATCCCCCATGCCCATCCATGAGATCCGCCACCCGCTGATCCGTCATAAACTTGGCCTTATGCGCCGTGCAGACATTAGCACCAAGAATTTCCGCGAGCTCGCTCAGGAAGTCGGTGCCCTGTTGACCTATGAAGCCACCAAAGACCTGCCGCTGGAAGCCTACGATATCGAAGGCTGGTGCGGCACGGTGTCGGTCGAGAAAATCGCCGGCAAGAAAATCACCGTGGTGCCAATCCTGCGCGCTGGCATCGGCATGCTCGAAGGCGTGCTCAGCCTGATTCCGGGCGCCAAGGTCAGCGCCGTGGGCGTGGCCCGTAACGAGGAAACCCTCGAAGCCCACACCTACCTCGAGAAATTGGTGCCGGAAATCGACGAACGGCTGGCCATGATCATCGACCCGATGCTCGCCACTGGCGGCTCGATGGTTGCCACCATCGATCTGCTGAAAAAAGCCGGCTGCAAGGACATCCGCGCGATGGTGCTGGTTGCTGCCCCCGAGGGCATCGCCGCCGTAGAGAAAGCTCACCCGGACGTGATCATCTACACCGCTTCCATTGATCAGAAACTGAACGAACACGGTTACATCATCCCAGGGCTGGGCGATGCCGGTGACAAGATCTTCGGCACCAAGCAGAAGGACGCGTGACCATGCAGGATGAGTTCAACGATCCGCTCTGGCGCACGGTGCTGTCGGGTGCACAGATGCTGTTCGTGGCCTTCGGCGCCCTGGTGTTGATGCCGCTGATTACCGGTCTCGACCCGAACGTGGCGCTGTTCACGGCCGGCCTGGGGACGATCCTGTTCCAGATCGTCACCGGGCGTCAGGTGCCGGTGTTCCTGGCATCGAGTTTTGCGTTCATTACCCCGATCATTCTCGCCAAGGGTCAGTTTGGCCTTGCCGCGACCATGGGCGGCGTGATGGCGGCCGGTTTCGTCTATACCTTCCTCGGCCTCGCGGTGAAGATCAAAGGCACCGGATTTATCGACCGCCTGCTGCCGCCCGTGGTGATCGGGCCGGTGATCATTTCGATCGGCCTGGCCATGGCGCCGATTGCCGCCAACATGGCAATGGGCAAGGCTGGCGATGGCAGCGAGCTGATTCATTACCAGACGGCGATGATGATCTCGATGCCGGCGCTGCTGACCACCCTGATCGTTGCGGTGTTCGGCAAGGGCATTTTCCGCCTGGTGCCGATCATTTCCGGCGTGTTGGTCGGTTTCGGCATGGCGTTCTACTTCGGCGTGGTCGATACCGCGAAGATTGCGGCGGCCCCGTGGTTCGCGATCCCACACTTCACCGCACCGGAGTTCAACTGGCAGGCGATCCTGTTCATCGTCCCGGTGGCTTTGGCGCCTGCCATTGAACACATCGGCGGCGTGATTGCCGTGGGTAGCGTGACTGGTCGCGATTACCTGAAGAAGCCCGGCCTGCACCGCACCTTGCTCGGCGACGGCATTGCCACCACGGCGGCCGGTCTGTTCGGCGGTCCACCCAACACCACCTACGCTGAAGTGACGGGCGCGGTGATGCTGACCAAGAACTACAACCCGAAAATCATGACCTGGGCGGCGATATTTGCCATCAGCCTGGCGTTCATCGGCAAGTTCGGCGCCCTTCTGCAAAGCATTCCGGTACCGGTGATGGGCGGGATCCTGTGCCTGTTGTTCGGTTCGATTGCGGCGGTGGGGATGAACACGCTGATCCGCCACAGGATCGATCTGGGCGAGGCGCGCAATCTGGTGATCGTCTCGGTGACCCTGGTGTTCGGCATCGGCGGCGTGCTGATCGGCACCGGCACCGGACCGGATGATTTCGGCCTCAAGGGCATCGCGCTGTGCGCGGTGGTGGCGATTGGCTTGAACCTGATCCTGCCGGGCAATGACAGCTGGAAGCACAAGAAGGCGGATGAACCGCTGATCTAGGTTCTGGATCTTTTTCGCGGCTGAAGACGCCTTCGCCGGCAAGCCGGCTCCTACAGCTGGATGCAAAACCTGTAGGAGCCGGCTTGCCGGCGAAGCTTTAAAGCGCCAACGGCGCCCTTTCGCACAACGCACTCAACGCCTGCGCCCAATGCGGGTCATCGTTGAGGCACGGCACCAGCACCAACTCCTCGCCCCCCGCCTCGCGGAACTGTTCCTTGCCGCGATCGCCGATTTCTTCCAGGGTCTCGATGCAATCGGCGACAAACGCCGGGCACATCACCAGCACCTTTTTCACACCGCTTTTGGCCAACTCATCGAGGCGTGCTTCGGTGTAGGGTTCGATCCATTTGGCGCGCCCCAGACGTGACTGGAAGGACACCGACCATTTATCGTCCGGCAAGCCCATGCGTTTAGCGAACTGCGCTGCCGTTCGCAGGCACTGGCCGCGATAGCAGGTGGCGACCACTTCCGGCGGTGCCCCGGCGCAGCAATCGCCGCCGCCTTCGAAACAGTGCCCTGGGTTGAGCTTCTTCAGATGCCGTTCCGGCAATCCGTGAAAGCTCATCAGCAAGTGATCGAAGTCCTGCTGCAAATGCGGCCGGGTCGTGGCCACCAGCGCATCGAGGTATTCCGGTTGGTCGTAGAACGGCTGCAGGACCGACAGTTGCACGTCGAGCTTTTTCTCGCGCTTCACGCGCTTGGCTTCTTCAATGACCGTGGTCGTGGTGCTGTCGGCAAACTGTGGATACAGCGGCGCCAACGTAATCCGCTTGTGCCCTGCTGCGACCATGCGCACCAGTGTCGCCTCGATCGACGGCTCGCCGTAGCGCATCGCCAGTTCGACCGGGCCGTGTTGCCATTGACGGGTCATCGCTTGTTGCAGGCGACGGCTGAGCACCACCAGCGGCGAGCCCTCGTCCCACCAGATCGAGGCATAGGCGTGGGCCGACTGCTCGGGACGCTTGATCAGGATCAGCGACACCAGCAAGCGCCGCACCGGCCACGGCAGGTCGATCACGTATGGGTCCATCAGAAATTGATTGAGGTAGCTGCGCACATCCGCCACCGAGGTGGAGGCAGGTGAGCCCAGATTGACCAGAAGCAACGCGTGATCGGTCATGCAACGTCCTATTTCAAAGGCGGCCGGACAGTTCGTCCAGGGCCGCACGCAAATCCGTGAACTTAAAAAAGAAACCCGCCTGCACCAGGCGCACCGGCGTCGCTTTTTGGCCGCCGAGTAACAGCAAGGACAGTTCGCCCAGCCCCACCCTCAGTGCAAAGGCCGGCATCGGCATGAACGTCGGGCGATGCAGCACGCTGCCCAGCGTCTTGGCAAACTCGCGGTTGCGCACTGGCTTGGGCGCGCAGGCATTATAGGGACCGCTGGCTTCATTGCGATGCAGAAGAAAATCAATCAGGGCGATTTGATCGTCGATATGAATCCACGGCATCCACTGCCGGCCATTGCCGATCGGACCTCCCAGCCCCAGTTTGAAGGGCAGTAACAGCCGCGACAAAAAGCCGCCTTCGGCGGACAGCACCAACCCGGTTCGAATGAGCACGACGCGAATGCCCAGCGCCTGTGCCCGTTGCGCGGTCTCCTCCCAGGCGATGCATAACTGGCTGGCAAAGTCTTCGCTGACCGGCCCCGAGTCCTCGGTCAGCTCACGCTCGCCACCGTCGCCGTACCAGCCGACAGCCGAGCCGGAAATCAGGACCTGGGGTTTCTGTTCACGAGACTCGAGCCACGCCAGCAAGGTTTCGGTCAGCGTGATTCGGCTGCTCCATAACAATGCTTTGCGTTTGTGCGTCCAGGGTCGGTCGGCAATTGGCGCGCCGGCCAGATTGATGATTGCCTCGACCGGTTCCTGCCCGAGGTCCTCCAGCCGGGCAATTCCACGCACTGGGGCACCACATATTTTCGCGACCTTTTCTGGCCGACGACTCCAGACGGTCAGGCGATGTCCCTGCCCCGACCAGTGCCGACAGAGCTGACGTCCTATCAAACCAGTACCGCCGGTCAGCAATATGTGCATGAGGTGTTCCTCGCGTGGCGTTTTACCCTGTCCACTAGTCTATTTTTATAAGCAGGGATCTTTGGTATCGAGCGGGCTCTAAGGTTAACAATAGGCCAAGCTGTCAGAACGAGAACGCTAAAAGTTATACCAAAAAACAATATTGTACAGGTTTAAACCCCAGCGTAGTCTGTACAGAAAGGTAAACGAGGCCCCTATGACTGTACCTATCGCAATCATTGGCACCGGCATTGCCGGACTCTCCGCCGCCCAGGCCCTGACCGACCTCGGGCACGTGGTTCAACTTTTCGATAAAAGCCGTGGCAGCGGCGGACGCATGTCGAGCAAGCGCAGCGATGCGGGGGCGCTGGACATGGGTGCGCAATACTTCACGGCACGCGACCGCCGCTTTGTGACGCAGGTCCAGCGCTGGCAAGCCAACGGCTGGGTCGCCGAATGGACGCCGCAGCTGTACACCTACCATGGCGGCCAGCTCAACCTGTCGCCGGACGAGCAGACCCGCTGGGTCGGCACGCCCCGCATGAGCGCCATCACCCGCGCCCTGCTCGGTGACCTCGAAGTGCATTTCGCCTGCCGGATCACCGAGGTCTATCGCGGTGAACAACACTGGCACCTGCAAGACGCCGAAGGCTTCACGCACGGCCCGTTCAGCCACGTCATCATCGCCACCCCGGCCCCGCAGGCCACAGCGCTGCTGGCCTCCGCGCCGAAACTCGCCAGTGCCGCCGCCGGGGTGAAAATGGACCCGACCTGGGCCATTGCGCTGGCCTTCGAAACGCCGCTGGAAACGCCCATGGAAGGCTGCTTCGTGCAGGACAGCCCACTCGACTGGCTGGCCCGCAACCGCAGCAAACCCGGACGCGACAACACCCTCGATACCTGGGTGCTGCACGCCACCAGCGCCTGGAGCCGGCAACACATCGACCTGCCCAAGGAAGCCGTGATTGAACAGCTGCATGGCGCCTTTGCCGAGCTGCTGCACGATTTCATGCCGGCACCGAGTTTCAGCCTCGCCCACCGCTGGCTCTACGCCCGCCCCTCCAGCAGTCACGAATGGGGCACCCTGGCCGATGCCGACCTGGGGTTGTACGCGTGCGGCGACTGGTGCCTGTCCGGACGCGTCGAAGGCGCCTGGCTCAGCGGCCAGGAAGCCGCCCGCCGCTTGCATGAACACCTGCAATAACGGGAAACGCACTCAGTCAATCGCTGCTGTCGCAAGGACAGCAGCCCCCAAGAAACTTATACATAATAATTGACTTGTACAACTTTGAATCTATGATGAAAGTACCTTATACAGACGCACACGTTTGTACAGGTTCAGATTCGAGGTGCTCCAATGTCCCACGCCCCCACCAAACCGAAAATCGCCATCAGCGCCTGCCTGCTGGGCCATGACGTGCGCTACGACGGCGGGCACAAGGAATCGCGGCTGTGCAGCCGCACCCTCGCGGACTACTTCGATTTCGTCCCGGTCTGCCCGGAAGTGGCCATCGGCCTCGGCATTCCCCGGCAGCCGATCCGCCTGGTCGGCAATGCGGAAAAACCGCAGGCGCTCGGCACCCGCGATCTAACCCTGGATGTTACCCAGCCGCTTGCTGCGTACGGACAAAAGATGGCCGCCGAGCTGGGCGATATCTGCGGCTATATCTTCATGCACAAATCCCCGTCCTGTGGCCTGGAGCGGGTCAAGGTCTATCACGCCAACGGCGCGCCGATAGACGCGGGTGGCCGCGGAATCTATGCACAGGCGTTCTGCCTGCAACAACCGGACTTGCCGGTAGAAGAAGACGGACGGCTCAATGATCCGGTGCTGCGCGAGAACTTCCTCACCCGTGTATTTGCCTACAGTGCCTGGCAACAATTACGACACACCGGCCTGACCCGCCGCAGCCTCACCGACTTTCACTCGCGCTACAAATACCTGCTGATGGCGCACAACCCCGTGCAATACAAAACCCTGGGCCATTTGCTGGGCAACATGGCCCATACCGACCCGCAGGAGATTGGCCCGCGCTATTTCAGCGAGCTGATGGCCACCCTGAAAAAATGCGCCACCCGCCGCACCCATAGCAACGTGCTGCAACACCTCTGCGGCTACCTGAAGCAGGCCATCAGTCACGAAGACAAACAGGAAGTGCAACAAGTGATCAGTCAGTATCGCTTGGGCATTGTGCCGTTGGTGGTACCGCTGACACTGCTCAAGCACCACTTCCGCCAGCACCCTGACCCCTACATTGCGCAGCAGGTCTACCTGCAACCGCACCCGGAAAACCTCAGTTTGCGAAACGCCCTCTGATGAAACAAACCCTCGACACCAGCGCCCGTGAAGACCTCGGCGACGACTTTGAAAAGGCCTTGGACGATGGCTGGCTGCCGATCCGCGAAGTGGCGCGGCAGACCGGCGTCAATGCCGTGACCTTGCGCGCCTGGGAGCGACGCTACGGCCTGATCGTGCCGCACCGCACGCCCAAGGGGCATCGGCTGTTCTCGACCGATCATGTCCAACGCATCCAGGCCATCCTCACCTGGCTCAACCGCGGCGTCGCGGTCAGCCAGGTCAAGCAATTGCTCGACACGCCGCAAACCTTCAGCGAGTCCGTTGACAACGATTGGCACACCTTGCTGCAAACCTTGTTGAACGCCGTCAGCGGATTGCAGGAGCGAGCCCTGGACGATGGTGTCAACCAGGCCATGGCGTTGTATCCGCCGCGAACCCTGTGCGAGCAATTGCTGATGCCCTTGCTGGCAGCCCTGGAGCAACGCTGGCAAGGCCAGTTCGGGGCGCAGATGGAGCGAAGCTTTTTTTGTGCCTGGCTGCGCAGCAAGTTCGGTGCGCGCATCTACCATAACAATCGTCAGTTGCGCACTGCGCCGCTGCTGCTGGTCAACCATTCGGACCTGCCCATGGAACCGCACCTGTGGCTTACAGCCTGGTTGATCAGCAGCAGCGATTGCCCGGTGGAGGTGTTCGACGGGCCGTTGCCTGTCGGCGAACTGGCCTTGGCGGTCGATCTGCTGAAACCCCGTGGCGTCCTTCTGTATTCCAGCAAGGCCATGCACATCACACAGCTGCCGAAACTATTGAAAAACGTCAGTTGCCCAAAAATAATCGCCGGACCAACGGTATGCATCCACCACGCCGAATTGTCCGTAAGTACTACCGAGATCGCTGATTTGTACCTGGCCGAAGATCCGTTGTCGGCACATCAGGCACTCGTTCAGCGAGGGCTGATTTAAATGAATCGCGTGGATACCTCAATGCAACCACTGCAATTGGTCTGGCTGCGCAGCGACTTGCGCGTGCATGACAACACCGCCCTCTCGGCAGCTGCCGCTCGCGGCCCCTGCGTGGCGGTGTATTTGCTGAGCCCACGACAATGGCTGGAACACGACGATGCACCCTGCAAGGTCGACTTCTGGCTGCGCAACTTGCGTGAGTTGAGCCGCGAACTGGCTCAACTGAACATTCCCCTGCTGATCCGCCAGGCACCGCGCTGGGACGATGCGCCAGCCGTATTGCTGAATCTGTGCCGGGAATGGCAGGTCGACGCGCTGTACCTCAACGAAGAGTACGGCGTCCATGAAGTACGCCGCGATGCCGCCGTCGCCCGGACGCTGAGGGCCGAAGGCATCGAAGTGCGCCGCTACCTCGATCAGTTGCTGTTCAAGCCCGGCAGCGTGCTGACCCAGTCCGGCACTTACTTTCAGGTCTTCAGCCAGTTCCGCAAAGTCTGCTACGAGCGCCTGCATCACGCCCTGCCCGGCCTGGTCCGTGCGCCACTCAAACAAGCACCGCTGAACATATCCAGCGATCCGGTCCCGTCGGCTGTCAACGGTTTCGCCACGCCCGCTGACAGCCTGCGCAACCTGTGGGCTGCGGGCGAAGTCGAAGCCCGGCGTCGCCTCGACAGCTTTGCCGATGCGCAGATCGAGCATTATCAAAACGAACGCGACTTCCCGGCGAAACCCGGCACCAGTCAGCTTTCGGCCTATCTCGCCGCCGGTGTTATCTCCCCCCGCCAATGCCTGCTCGCGGCCTTGCACAGCAATCAGGGTGAATTCGAAAGCGGCAAGCCCGGCGCCGTTACCTGGATCAACGAACTGCTGTGGCGCGAATTCTACAAACACATCCTGGTGGGCTACCCACGGGTTTCCCGACACCACGCGTTTCGTCCGGAAACCGAAGCGTTGGCCTGGCGCAACGCCCCCGACGAACTGGCCGCCTGGCAACAGGGGCGCACGGGTTTGCCGATCATCGACGCCGCCATGCGCCAGCTGCTGGCCACGGGCTGGATGCACAACCGCCTGCGCATGGTGGTGGCGATGTTCCTGACCAAAAACCTGCTGATCGATTGGCGCGAAGGCGAGCGCTTTTTCATGCGCCACCTCATCGACGGCGACCTGGCGGCGAACAATGGTGGCTGGCAGTGGAGCGCCTCCACCGGTACCGATTCGGCACCGTACTTCCGGATTTTCAACCCGTTGAGCCAGTCGGAAAAATTCGACCCCGAAGGCCTGTTCATCAAACACTGGCTGCCGGAACTCGCCGGGCTGAATAAAAAAGAAGTGCACAACCCGGCCAACCTTGGTGGTTTGTTCGGTGCCGTGGATTACCCCTCACCCATCGTCGACCTGAGTGCTTCGCGTACACGCGCCTTGAGCGCGTTCAAGAACCTGCCATCGCGGCTACTCTTCGCCGAGTTGACCGGGGGTGCCCATGAGTAGTTTCCTGCGGCAGTTTGTCGAGCAGTTCACGGCGCTCGACAAAGACAATCTGCACCATTTGGCAGACCTCTATACCCACGACGTGCACTTCACCGATCCCTTGCACGACGTGCGCGGAATTGAGCATTTACACGGCTACTTCGCCGGGCTCTACGCCAACGTCAGCGAACTGCACTTCGACGTCCACGGGTTCGACCAAATCAGCGAGGGCGAAGGTTATCTGCGCTGGGACATGCGTTATCGCCATCCGCGCCTGGCCGGCGGACAACCGATCCAGGTCGCCGGTTGCTCACACCTGCTTTGGCGCGACAAGGTTTACCGCCACCGGGATTACTTCGATGCCGCAGCCCTGCTTTATGAACATTTACCCGTATTGGGCCGGACCATTGCCTGGCTGAAAAGGAGATTGGGATGAGTCGTACACTCTCACGACGATACTGGTTGACCGGCGCCAGCAGCGGCATCGGTGCGGCCCTGGCCGAAGAAATCCTGAAAACCGGTGCTCACCTGGCCGTCAGTTCACGCTCGGTGGCGCCACTGAAAGTCTTCTCGCAACGCTATCCGGGGCAAGTGCTGGTGGTGCCCGGTGACCTGACCAATAGCCAGACCGTGCGCGAGATTGGTGAGCACATCGCCGAGGAGTGGGGCTCGCTGGACACGGTGATCCTCAATGCCGGCACTTGCGAATACGTGGATTCCAAGCAGTTCGATGCCTCGATCATCGAGCACGTCGTGCGCACCAACCTGCTGGCCAGCAGCTATTGCATCGAAGCAGCCTTGCCCTTGCTGCGAGCCGGCACCGCGCCGCATCTGGTGGGCATGGCCAGCGCAGTAACGTACCTGCCGCTGCCCCGGGCAGAAGCCTACGGTGCCTCGAAGGCCGGGCTGCGTTATCTGTTCGAATCCCTGCGCATCGACCTGGCCCCTGAAGGCATAGAAGTCACGGTGATCAGCCCCGGGTTTGTCAACACTCCGCTGACGGAGAAAAACGATTTCCCCATGCCCCTCAGCTGGCCGGTGGAGAAGGCTGCGCGGCACATTTTCGCCAAGTTCAGGGACCGGCCACTGGAGATCGCCTTTCCGGCCGCCTTCATGTCGATTCTCTGGCCGCTGTCCAGGTTGCCGGCGCGGGTGCAGCTGGAGATTGGCAAGCGCATGGTGCGTAGCCAGCCGCCGATCAAGGATCAACCGTGAAAATCGCCATCATCGGCAGTGGTATCTCGGGGCTGACCTGCGCTTATCTACTCAATCGCAGCCACGAGATCACCCTGTTCGAGGCCAGTGACTGGATCGGCGGTCACACCCATACGGTGGATGTGACCATCGCCGGTCAGCAGCATGGGCTGGACACCGGTTTCATTGTGTTCAACGACTGGACCTACCCGAACTTCATAAAGTTACTGGGGCGGTTAGGCGTGGGTTTCAAGGCCACCGAAATGAGCTTCTCGGTGAGCGATCCGGACTCGGGTCTCGAGTACAACGGCAATAACCTCAACAGCCTTTTCGCCCAGCGCCGCAACCTGTTGTCGCCAGGTTTCTGGGGCATGCTTCGAGACATCTTGCGTTTCAATGAAAACGCGCAACGCGACTTGGCCGAAGGGCGGATCGCCGCCGAGACCACGCTGGATGATTACTTGAAGGCCGGCGGTTACGGCGAGCGTTTCATCCTGCATTACATCGTGCCGATGGGCGCGGCGATCTGGTCGATGTCCATGGCGGACATGTTGGGTTTTCCGCTGCTGGCGTTCGTGCGGTTCTTCAAGAACCACGGGCTACTGTCGGTCAGCGATCATGCGCAATGGCAAGTGATCGAGGGCGGCTCGAGTGCCTACATTGCACCGCTGACGGCCTCGTTTCGCGACAGAATCCGTCTCGGCTGCCCGGTCTCGCGGGTCGAGCGCAGCCAGGACGGCGTGGTTATCCACAGCCCTGCCGGCCATGAAACGTTCGACAAGGTGGTGTTCGCCTGTCACAGCGACCAGGCATTGCGCCTGCTGGCCGCGCCGAGTGAAGCCGAGCGCTCGATCCTCGGTGCCCTGCCCTATGCCGACAACGAAGTGGTGTTGCACACCGATACCCGCCTGCTGCCACAACGCCCACTCGCCTGGGCCAGCTGGAATTACCGCCTCGGCGGCCCCGGCGACACCCGGGCGACGGTCACGTACAACATGAACATCCTGCAAGGCCTGCGCAGCGACACCACGTTTTGCGTCAGCCTCAATCAAAGCGCCGGCATCAACCCGCTCAATGTGCTCGCCAAATACAATTACGCGCATCCGCAGTACAGTCTTGCGGCGGTGGCCGCACAGGGGCGCTGGGAGGAATTGAACGGCGCTCATCACACCTGGTATTGCGGCGCCTACTGGGCCAACGGTTTTCATGAAGACGGCGTGGTCAGCGCCTTGCGCGTCGCCCGCTCGTTGGGAGAGCGGTTGTGAACAGCGCCCTCTACAGCGGCTGGGTCGCCCATCGGCGATTTGCCCCGCGGCGCCATGATTTCCGTTACCGGATCGGTCTTCTGTACCTGGATCTCGATGAACAGGACGCCGTGCTCGGCTTGTCGCCGCTGGCCGGGCACAGCCGCCTTGCGCCGTTTTCCTTTCGTGAAACCGATTACCTCAAGGTCTTTACCGGCCGCGGCATGCGCCTGGCCGATGCGCTGCGACATCTGGTCGAGCAGGCCACAGGTCATGCGCCGCAGGGTGCGATCTTTCTGCTGACCCAGCCAAGCAGTTTTGGACTGTCATTCAACCCGGCCAGTTTTTTCTATTGTCACGAAGCCGACGGGCAACTGGCAGCGATTGTCTGTGAAGTCAGCAACACCCCATGGCGCGAGCACTATCACTACGTGTTGCCCACCCGGCCTGTGCAGGCCACCGGCGATGCCCACCAGCATTTCGCCGTGGCCAAGGCCTTCCATGTCTCGCCGTTCCTGCCACGGGAGATCGAATACCGCATGACGTTCAGCCCGGTGGGCAGACGTTTGGGCGTGCACCTGGCCGACTGGCAAGGCGACCTGAAGCTGTTCGACGCCACGCTCAACCTGCAACGCGAAACCCTCGATCGCGCGAGCCTGCACCGCTACCTGTGGCGTTTTCCGTGGATGACCGGGAAAACCTGCCTGACGATCTATTGGCAAGCGCTGTGCCTGTTGCTCAAGCGCATGCCGTTGTTTGTCCATCAGGTTGCCGATGGCAGCGCCCGAACCGCCACCGCTGTGCCCAAGGATAGCCGCCATGAAAGCCACTAGCGTATCGCTCAGGCCAGCCCTGTTGAACACCCACGCCCTGAGCGGCTCGTTACTGCGTCGCGGGGTCCTGCGCCAATTGGCCCAACTCAAACACGGCCAACTGGTGCTCATTGAGGACGGCGAACGACAGCTTTTCGGGGCTGCCGGCAGTCCATTGCTGGGGGAAATTCATGTCCTCGACGCCGCTGCCTGGGGATTGGTGGCGAGCAACGGTTCGATTGGTGCCGGCGAAGCGTTCATTCATGGCTACTGGACCTCGCCCGACCTGACGGCCGTGGTCCGGGTGTTCGTCAGCAACCTCGAGGTGCTCGATGCGCTGGAGGGCGGCCTGGCCCGACTCGGCCGGCCGCTGGTCCAAGCGCTGCATTGGCTCAACCGCAACACCCGCAAGGGCTCGCAGAAAAACATCGCCGCCCACTATGACCTGGGCAACGACCTGTTCGAACAATTCCTGGACCCGACGATGATGTATTCGGCCGCGCAGTTCCTGAACGCCGATGACAGCCTGGAACAGGCACAGTTGAACAAACTGGAACGGATCTGCCAGAAACTCGCGCTGAAACCGACTGACCATCTGCTGGAAATCGGCACCGGCTGGGGCAGCATGGCCTTATACGCTGCACAGCATTACGGCTGTCAGGTCACCACCACTACGCTGTCCAAGGAACAATTCGCCTTTGCCGCGCGCCGGATCATCGACCTCGGCCTGCAAGGCCAGGTCACGCTGTTGCTCAAGGATTATCGCGACCTCACCGGCCAATACGACAAACTGGTGTCGATCGAGATGATCGAAGCCGTCGGCCACCGCTACCTGCCGACTTACTTCAAGCAGTGCGCGCACCTGCTCAAGAACAATGGCTTGATGCTGTTGCAGGCGATCACCATCCGCGAACAGCGCTATGAACAGGCCAAGGGCAGCGTCGATTTCATCCAGCGCTATATTTTTCCCGGCGGTGCCTTGCCCTGCGTGCAGAAAATGCTGGAGATCGTCAGCCGCGATACCGACATGAACCTGCTGCACATGGAAGACTTCGGCCTGCACTACGCCCGCACGCTACGGCTTTGGCACGAGAACTTTCGCCGCGCCCACGGCCGCTTGAGCGAGCTTGGCTACGACGACGGCTTCCTGCGGTTGTGGGAGTTCTACCTGTGCTACTGCGAAGGCGGCTTTCTTGAACGCACCATCGGCACGGCGCAGTTGCTGCTGGCCAAGCCGTCAGCGATCACCGCGCCACTACTGGGGCGCTTCGATGCCTGAGCGTCCGTCTGACCTTTCACATCGCATCCGTTGACTGCCGTACACTGCGCGACATGAAAACCATCCCCCACACGCAGATTACCGAACCCGCGGTCACCTGCTCGACCTGCGCAGCCTGCTGCTGTCAGCTCGAAGTCTTGCTGATCACCGACACGGGTGTGCCTGAACGGTTCATCGACACCGATGACTGGGGCGGGGAAGTCATGCTGCGCCTGGATGACGGCTGGTGCGCCGCGCTGGATCGCAACACGATGATGTGCACCATCTACGAAAAACGCCCGCTGATCTGCCGGGAGTTCGAGATGGGCGCACCGGAGTGCATCGAGGAACGCCAAGGTATTTCGACGGCGTATCGCTGAGCTGGAAAACAACGCCCTCCCTGTAGGAGCAAGCTTGCTCGCGATGATGTATCAGTCAACGGCAATGTTGAATCTGAAACCGCTATCGCGAGCAAGCTTGCGCCTACAAGAAGGTGACCAGGGTGCTTACAACGGCATCGTGTAATGCAGTGCGTAACTTTCTACACCGTCGTTGTTGCTGTTGAGCCCGGCATTGGAGTAGTGCGTGGCACGGACCCCGATTTCATGCCCGCCAGCGAAGCGCAAGCCAAAGCCGAAGCGGTCTTCGAATTGAAAGGCCTGACCAATGCTGTTGTCTTCAAGATGGGTCTGAGAGAACAACGCCACACCGATACCCGCTTCAACGTAAGGCTTGACGTTCTGCCCGGCGAATTCGTAAACGAATACCGGAGAGAAAGACAGGCTGCCGGCGCTGGATGTCTTGTCACCTTCCCAGTAGGTGTAGGCGCCGCTCCAGTAGCCGGTCACACGACCGACGTCGCTCTGCCACCAGCTTTGGTCCCAATCGAATTGCATGCCCAATCGGTAGGTCATGGTCGAATCGCTGGTCTGTCCCACCGCGAACTCCACACCCGCTGCCTGCGCGGTAAAACTGTGCCCCATCAGTGCGGCCGCAATCGCGGCCAAGCAGAATAGTCGCTTCACTAGAAACTTCCTTTTCCGAACGATTTTGTATGGTTTTTTTGCTACCCGGCCCCGCAAAACTATAGAAGCTCACGATTAATCAGAAGTTCACCCGACATGTCGTAATGTCCCCCCGGACAATCTTCTACCTGCTGAAGCTTCGCACAATGCCGGACGTATTCCACAGTATCGGCAAGATATTTGTGAAGTGAACCGGATCGGCACTGGTCCAGAACTGCGCTTCACGGACGGGCCCTTCGGCGAGCAGATCGCCTTCGGCCAGCAACCGTTGAAGTTGGCGCGCAACAGCGGCCCCCGTGTCGATCAGACTGATGTCGGCGGGGATCATTTGCCGCAGCATGGGCTTGAGAAAAGGGTAATGGGTGCAGCCGAGAATCAGCGTGTCCGCGCCGGCGGCCAACAGCGGCTCGACGTATCCGGCCAAGAGCTGATGCAGTTGCGGGCTGTGCAGATCACCGTTTTCGATCAACTCAACCAGACCGGGACAGGGTTGAGTGATGACTTTCACGTCGGTGGCGAAGCGATCGAGCAGTGCGGCGAACTTGGCACTCTGCAAAGTGCCGGTGGTAGCCAGCACGCCGACCACGCCGGAGCGGGTGGCGGCTGCCGCCGGTTTGACCGCTGGCTCCATGCCGACAATCGGCCACTGCGGATAATCGCGACGTAGCTCGGCGACACCGGCGACCGTCGCTGTATTGCACGCCAGCACCAGGGCCTTGGCGCCCTGCTGCTGAAAGAAGTCAGCCATTACGCTGCAACGCTCCCGGATAAATTCCGGGGTTTTCTCGCCGTAGGGAATATTCCCGCAATCGGCGACGTACAACAGCGACTCATTGGGCAGCAAACGCTGGATCTCGGCCAGTACCGAGAGCCCACCGACACCCGAGTCGAACACGCCAATCGGCGCTTCACGCATGTGTCGACCCACAGACGCTGCAACCCGGATCACGCTTGACCCGCAACTCACGAAAGCGCGTGCCCAAAGCGTCTATCAACAGCAGGCGCCCTACCAGCGGCTCGCCGAACCCGGCCAATAATTTCAAGGCTTCCAGCGCTTGCAGGCTGCCGACCAGCCCCACCAGCGGCCCGACCACGCCGGCCTCGCTGCAGGTCAGTTCAGCTTCGCTGCCGTGCCCGTATAAGCAGTGGTAGCACGGGCTTTCGGGCCGACGCGGGTCGAACACCGACAGTTGACCTTCGAGGCGAATCGCCGCGCCGCTGACCAGTGGCTTGCCGGCCGCCACGCAAGCGGCGTTGACCGCTTCACGGGTGGAGAAATTGTCGGAGCAGTCGAGGACCAGGTCGACCTTCGCCACGGCCGCCGCCAAAGAGTCTTCATCCAGCGCGCTGCGATGGGCGATCAGTTCAATATCGGGATTGATTGCACTCAAGCGCTTGAGCGCCGAATCGACCTTGCTCATGCCGACGCTGTCGGTGTCATGAATGATCTGGCGTTGCAGGTTGGTCAGATCGACCGTGTCGAAGTCGGCCAGGTGCATTTGGCCAACACCGGCCGCGGCCAGGTAAAGCGCCACTGGCGCGCCAAGGCCGCCAAGACCGACGATCAATACCCGGCTGTGCTTCAACCGCAACTGGCCATCGATATCGATGTGTTGCAGCAGAATCTGCCGACTGTAGCGCAGCAATTCCAGATCATTCAGCACGGCAGGCGCCCCAGGCTGATCCGTTGATGACCGCCCAGATCGGTGCGGCTGTGGACGTCTTCGAACCCGCGGGTCAGCAGCAAATCGCGCACCGCTTGCGCTTGGTCATAACCATGCTCGAGCATCAGCCAACCACCGGCTTCCAGATGGTCTGGTGCCTGGGCGGCGATCAGGCGCAGATCGTCGAGCCCGTCGACACCGGCCACCAGTGCGCTTTCCGGTTCGAAGCGTACATCGCCTTCGACCAGATGCGGATCGGCTGCTGCGATGTAGGGCGGATTGCTGATGATCAGTTCAAAGCGCTGACCGGCCAGGGCGCTGAACCAATGACTGCTCCGGACCTTAGCGTTGTTCAGGTGCAGGCGCTGGCGATTGCGTTCGGCCAGGGCCACGGCTTCAAGCACACGGTCCACGGCGGTGATGCTCCAGGCCGGGCGTTCGCTCGCCAGGGCCAGGGCAATCGCGCCGCTGCCGGTGCCGAGGTCGAGCACGTTGGCCGGCGTGGCGGGCAACAGTTCCAGTGCGGCTTCCACCAGCAATTCGGTGTCTGGACGCGGGATCAGCGTGTGCGGCGCGACTTCCAGGTCGAGCTTCCAGAAACCCTGCTGGCCGAGGATATAGGCCACCGGCTCTCCGCCGCGGCGCCGCTGCAAATACTCGGCAAACGTCAACGCCGCTTCGCTCGGCACGATGCGTTCCGGCCAGGTGTGCAGGAAACTGCGGGACTTGCCTAACGCCGCCGCCAGTAACAACTCGGCATCCAGGCGCGCCGTCGGCGAGTCCGGTAAATCAGCGGCACGCAACAAGCTGGCAATGATCGTCATTTACTCACCTATCGCTGCCAGTTGATCGGCCTGGTACTCGGCCAGCAGCGGCTCGATCACCGCATCGACGCCACCGGCGAGGATTTCGTCGAGGGAGTACAAGGTCAGGTTGACCCGGTGGTCGGTGACCCGCCCCTGGGCAAAGTTATAGGTGCGGATGCGCTCGGAGCGATCACCGGAACCGACCAGCAGCTTGCGCTCGCTGGCAATCGCGTTGGCCGCGGCAGAGGTTTGCTGGTCATTGAGCTTGGCCGACAACCAGGACATTGCCCGGGCACGGTTCTTGTGCTGCGAGCGCTCTTCCTGGCACTCGACCACGATGCCGGACGGCAAGTGAGTAATGCGGATCGCCGAGTCGGTCTTGTTGACGTGCTGGCCACCGGCGCCGGAAGAGCGATAGGTGTCGATGCGCAGGTCCGCCGGATTGATCTCGATGGCTTCCTGTTCGTCCGGCTCGGGCAATACCGCCACGGTGCAGGCGGAGGTGTGGATGCGGCCCTGGGACTCGGTCGCCGGAACCCGCTGCACGCGGTGCGCGCCGGATTCGAACTTCAGCTTGCCGTAGACGTTGTCGCCCTCGACCCGGGCAATCACCTCTTTATAGCCGCCGTGTTCACCCTCGTTCTCCGAAAGGATCTCCACCCGCCAGCCACGCCGTTCGGCGTAGCGCGAATACATGCGGAACAGGTCGCCGGAGAAAATCGCCGCCTCGTCGCCACCGGTGCCCGCGCGGATTTCGAGGAACACGTTGCGCCCGTCGTTCGGGTCCTTGGGCAGCAGCATGCGTTGCAGATCGGCTTCGAGCGTGACCAGGCGTTCCTTGGCTTCGCGAACTTCTTCCACGGCCATTTCACGCATGTCCGGGTCGCTGTCCTTGAGCAGTGCCTGGGCACCTTCGAGGTCATCCTGCACTTTCAGCAGTTCTTTATAAGTGCCCACGATCGGTTCAACTTCCGCGTATTCCTTGGAGTAGGTGCGGAACTTGTTCTGATCGGAAATGACCTCGCCATCGCCCAGCAGGGCAGTCAATTCCTCGAAACGGTCCTGGAGAATATCCAGCTTATTGAGCAGTGACGCTTTCATTGCGGTTTTTTATCCGAAAAGCTATCCGATGAGCCCTCACCGAGGGCAAAGAGTTCCTGGGCCATCGCCAGCGCATCCAGGCGACCTTCGGCAGAAAGCTTTTTCAACTGCACGCTCGGTGCGTGCAACAGTTTGTTGGTGAGCCCGCGAGCCAGTTGCACCAGCACCTCTTCGGCACTGCTGCCGTTGGCCAACAGGCGCTGGGCCTTTTGCAATTCTTCGTCGCGCAGGCGTTCGCTTTGTTGACGATAGGCCTTGAGCACATCCACCGCCGCCAGCTCGCGCAGGCGCACCATGAAATCCTCGGCACCGATCGAGACCATCTCTTCGGCGGCCTGGGCAGCGCCCTGACGGCTCTTGAGGTTCTCGGCGACCACTTCGTGAAGGTCGTCGACGCTATACAGGTAAACGTCGTCCAACTCGCCGACTTCTGGTTCGATGTCACGGGGAACGGCGATATCCACCATGAAAATGGGTTTGTGCTTGCGCAGTTTCAAGGCGCTTTCCACCGCGCCCTTGCCGAGGATCGGCAACTGGCTGGCGGTGGAACTGATGACAATATCGCTGCGCACCAGCTCCGCCGGAATGTCCGAGAGCAACACCGCATGGGCGCCGAACTGTTCGGCCAGGATGCTGGCGCGCTCCAGCGTACGGTTGGCGACGACAATTCGCTTTACACCCAGGTCATGCAGATGGCGGGCGACCAGGGTGATGGTCTCGCCGGCACCGATCAACAAGGCCTGGCTGCGTTGAAGGTCGCTGAAAATCTGCTTGGCCAGGCTCACCGCGGCAAACGCCACCGACACCGGGTTTTCACCGATGGCGGTGTCGGTGCGCACTTGCTTGGCCGCGTTGAACGTGGCCTGGAACAACCGCCCGAGCAGTGGGCCGATGGTCCCGGCCTCGCGGGCCACGGCATAGGCTGACTTCATCTGGCCGAGAATTTGCGGTTCGCCCAGCACCAGCGAGTCGAGCCCGGAAGCGACTCGCATCATGTGACGAACTGCCGCATCGTCTTCGTGCACATAAGCGCTTTCGCGCAGTTCTTCGAAGCTCAAATGATGATATTCGGCCAGCCAGCGCAGCACGACTTCGGCCGACAGCTGATCCTGTTCTATATAGAGTTCACTGCGATTGCAGGTGGAGAGGATCGCAGCTTCGCGGCTGTCGGTGAGTCGGCAGAGCTGCTGCAAGGCCTCAACCAGCTGCTCAGGGGTAAAAGCCACGCGCTCGCGGACGTCTACTGAAGCAGTCTTGTGGTTGATACCGAGTGCAAGGAAGGCCATTCAAAGTCGCTGATGGTGACGTGAAGCCGGCAATTGTCCTACTTCGACGGAATCAGAACAACTATTCGATATCTATCGCCCCGGTAGACGACGCCCAGGACTGCGAGCAGTTCTCGTTTACACGCAATCCCTGTAGGCGCTGGCTTGCCAGCGAAAGCGTTATTACAGGCGACTACTCTCTCGACTGAACCATCGCCTTCGCTGGCAAGCCAGCTCCTACATTCGATTTGTGTCGCTCACAAAAGCTATGTACCCCAGCATCCTCTGCAGGAGCGAGTTCGCTCCTGCAAGGCCGGTGTACAGCGAAAATGGCGGGGCGGTTATGTTTGGCCCAAAGCTTGTGTCATGATGATCCGACCGCAGGTTAGTCGTCCTCTTCCTATATGAATAGATCTTCCGCGTTGCTCCTCGCTTTTGTCTTCCTCAGCGGCTGCCAGGCCTTGGCACCCGTTTCGTCGGACGGTACGCCGCCGGTTGAAGACAGCACCCCGGCGCCTGAAAAGCCCAAGGTCTACAGCTCATTCAGCGAGGAAACCGTCTTCAGCCTGTTGAGCGCCGAACTGGCTGGCCAACGCAATCGTTTCGACATTGCGTTGGATAACTACGTGACCCAGGCCATCAACACCCAGGATCCGGGCATTTCCGAGCGGGCATTCCGTATCGCCGAATACCTGGGCGCCGACCAGGCCGCCCTGGACACCGCGCTGATCTGGGCAAAAAACGCCCCCAACGACCTCGAGGCACAACGCGCCGCTGCCGTGCAACTGGCACGCGCCGGGCGTTATGACGACTCCATGGGGTATATGGAGAAAGTCCTGCAGGGCAAGGGCGACACCCATTTCGACTTTCTTGCACTGTCGGCGGCCGATACCGATCAAGACACGCGCAACGGCTTGATGAAAAGTTTCGACCGCTTGTTGCAGCGTCACCCGAACAACAGCCAGCTGATTTTCGGCAAGGCCTTGCTGATGCAACAGGACGGTGACGCCGCGGGCGCGCTGAAACTCCTGGAAAACAATCCGCCTGAAGACGGTGAAATCGCGCCGATCCTGCTGCGCGCGCGCCTGTTGCAGACCCTCGATCGCGGTGACGAGGCCCTGCCGCTGCTGCAGAAAAGCATCAAGAAATACCCGGACGACAAGCGACTGCGCCTGACGTATGCGCGGATGCTGGTTGAACAGGACCGCATGGACGACGCCAAAGCGGAATTCTCGAGCCTGGTTCAGCAATACCCGGATGATGACGAACTGCGCTACTCGCTGGCACTGGTCTGCCTGGAAGCCAAGGCCTGGAATGAGGCCAAGGGTTACCTGGAAGACCTGATCGCCCGCGAAAGCCATGTCGACTCCGCGCACCTGAACCTGGGCCGCATCGCCGAAGAACAAAACGACCCGCAAGGCGCGTTGATCGAATACGCCAAGGTCGGTCCGGGCAATGACTTCCTGCCGGCGCAGTTGCGCCAGGCCGATATCCTGATGAACAACGGCAGAACCGCCGAAGCCCAGCGCAAACTGGCCGCCGAACGTGACGAGCAGCCCGATTACGCGGTCCAGTTGTACCTGATCGAAGCCGAAACCCTGTCTGCCAACAATCAGGGCGACAAGGCCTGGAAGGTGCTGGATACCGCCTTGCAGCAATATCCGGACGACTTGAATCTGCTTTATACCCGGGCCATGCAGGCGGAAAAACGCAATGACCTGGCGCAAATGGAAAAAGACCTGCGCACGATCATCAAGCGCGATCCGGGCAATGCCATGGCGTTGAACGCGCTCGGCTACACCCTGTCTGACCGTACGACGCGTTACGCCGAAGCCAAGGCCCTGATCGAACAGGCACACCAGATCAGCCCTGAAGACCCGGCCGTCCTCGACAGCCTTGGCTGGGTGAATTACCGCCTGGGCAATCTCGACGAGGCCGAACGCCTGTTGCGCCAGGCCCTGGACCGTTTCCCCGACCAGGAAGTCGCCGCCCACCTGGGTGAAGTGCTGTGGGCCAACGGCAAACAGCGTGAAGCGAAACAGGTCTGGGGCAAGTTCCTCAAGGATCAACCCGACAGCCCGACCCTGCGCGGCACCATCAAACGCCTGACCGGATCAGAGACTCTTTAAGATTATGCTTTTGCGCCATTTCATCGTTTTCAGTTTCATCGCCCTGCTCGCCGGTTGCGCGGGATACGGCACTCGCGAATCCGTCGAAGGGCACGGCAATCCCGCCCAATGGCGTGAACACAAAGAGCAATTGACCGCCCTCGACGGCTGGCAGATCGACGGCAAGATCGGCATCCGCGCCCCGAAAGACTCGGGCAGCGGCACGCTCTTCTGGTTGCAACGCCAGGATTACTACGACATTCGTTTGTCCGGCCCGCTGGGTCGTGGCGCGGCGCGCCTGACCGGGCGCCCGGGCAAGGTATCGCTGGAAGTGGCCAACCAGGGACGCTATGAAGCGCCGAACCCGGAAGTCCTGCTCGAAGAGCAATTGGGCTGGAAATTGCCGGTCTCCAACCTGGCCTGGTGGGTGCGCGGCCTGCCGGCGCCGGACAGCAAAAGTCGCCTGACCCTGGACGGCGACAGTCGCCTGGCCAGCCTGGAACAGGACGGCTGGAAGGTCGAGTACACCGCCTACACCGAGCAAAACGGTTTCTGGCTGCCC
Source organism: Pseudomonas sp. NFX15 (assembly GCF_049132105.1). NCBI lineage: Bacteria > Pseudomonadati > Pseudomonadota > Gammaproteobacteria > Pseudomonadales > Pseudomonadaceae > Pseudomonas > Pseudomonas sp. NFX15. The sequence goes on along the minus strand of NZ_JAFMPV010000008.1, from coordinate 46,243 downwards.
GAGCGCATCAAGCTCAGTGGCGCCGACCTCGATGTCACGCTGGTGATCAAGGTCTGGCAACCGCGCAAGCTGGGGCAATGACATGCCGGACAATCGCCTGACATTGCCCTCGCCGGCCAAACTCAATCTGATGCTGCACATCCTCGGTCGCCGTGAAGACGGTTACCACGAACTGCAAACGATGTTTCAGTTTCTCGATTACGGCGACGAAATCACTTACGCCCTGCGCGACGATGGTGTCATTCAATTGCACACCGAGTTCGAGGGTGTGCCTCACGACAGCAACCTGATCGTGAAAGCCGCGAAAATGCTTCAGGAACAATCCGCCTGCACGCGGGGCATCGATATCTGGATCGATAAAATCCTGCCCATGGGCGGCGGCATCGGTGGCGGCAGCTCGAATGCCGCGACAACCTTGCTGGGCCTCAACCATTTGTGGCAACTGGGTTGGGATGAAGATCGCCTGGCGGCCCTTGGCTTGACCCTGGGGGCCGACGTCCCGGTTTTCGTTCGCGGTCATGCGGCTTTCGCCGAGGGCGTGGGGGAGAAACTGACCCCTGTCGACCCAGAAGAACCGTGGTATCTCGTGCTGGTGCCGCAAGTCTCTGTTAGTACGGCAGAAATTTTTTCAGATCCGTTGTTGACACGTAACACTCCTCCCATTAAAGTGCGCCCCGTTCCCAAGGGAAACAGTCGTAATGACTGCTTGCCGGTGGTAACAAGGCGTTATCCAGAGGTACGTAACGCTTTGAATTTGCTAGGTAAATTTACCGAAGCAAAACTCACCGGAACTGGAAGTTGTGTGTTTGGGGGCTTCCCAAGCAAAGCTGAAGCTGATAAAGTCTCGGCCCTTCTTACAGAGACCCTTACAGGGTTTGTAGCAAAAGGAAGCAACATTTCGATGTTGCATCGCAAGCTGCAAAGTCTGCTCTAAAGGAACCGATTACTGGGTAATCGTTGCAACAGATACAGGGGCGTCGCCAAGCGGTAAGGCAGCAGGTTTTGATCCTGCCATGCGTTGGTTCGAATCCAGCCGCCCCTGCCATTTTCTATACTCATCCAGGTTACCCTCAGCCTCTAGGTACTGCGCGTGTCCAAGATGATGGTCTTTACGGGGAACGCTAACCCCGATCTGGCTCGGCGTGTCGTACGTCAGCTGCATATCCCTCTCGGTGACATCTCCGTCGGTAAATTCTCCGACGGCGAAATTACAGCCGAGATCAATGAAAACGTCCGCGGTAAAGATGTCTTCATTATTCAGCCGACTTGCGCTCCGACCAACGATAACCTGATGGAACTGGTAGTGATGGCTGATGCCTTCCGCCGCTCCTCGGCTACTCGTATCACTGCTGTTATTCCTTACTTTGGTTATGCCCGTCAGGATCGCCGTCCGCGTTCCGCTCGTGTGGCTATCAGCGCGAAAGTCGTTGCTGACATGCTTACCGTAGTCGGCATCGACCGTGTTCTCACGGTTGATTTGCATGCTGACCAAATCCAGGGTTTCTTCGATATTCCGGTAGATAACATCTACGGCTCCCCGGTTCTGGTGGATGACATCGAAGATCAGCGCTTCGAAAACCTGATGATCGTGTCCCCGGACATTGGTGGCGTCGTGCGTGCACGTGCCGTTGCCAAGTCCTTGGGCGTGGACCTCGGGATCATCGACAAACGCCGTGAGAAAGCCAATCACTCTGAAGTGATGCATATCATCGGTGATGTCGAAGGGCGTACCTGTATTCTGGTCGATGACATGGTCGATACCGCCGGCACCCTGTGCCACGCGGCCAAGGCCTTGAAAGAGCATGGCGCTGCCAAGGTTTTCGCCTACTGCACGCACCCTGTGCTGTCGGGTCGGGCGATCGAAAACATTGAAAATTCCGTGCTGGACGAGCTGGTGGTGACTAACACCATTCCGCTGTCCGCTGCAGCACAAGCCTGTGCACGTATCCGTCAACTGGATATCGCACCGGTAGTTGCCGAGGCGGTCCGCCGCATCAGCAATGAAGAATCGATCAGCGCGATGTTCCGCTAAGGGCCCTGCCCTTCTTGAAATGTCCCGTTGACGAAAAGCGCCCCGCCCCGGCATTCCTGTCGGGGCGGGGCTTTTTTGCCCATATCGCCTTTAGCGCTGGTCGCAAACGCTGGGGCGAGTGTGGTTATTTTGGAGATACAACATGAACGATTTTACTCTGAATGCTGAAGTGCGTTCCGACCTGGGGAAAGGTGCGAGCCGCCGCCTGCGTCGTCTCGCAAGCCTGGTTCCAGCTGTAGTTTACGGTGGCGACAAAGCCCCTGAATCCATCAGCATGCTGGCCAAAGAAGTTGCCAAGCTGCTCGAAAACGAAGCGGCTTACAGCCACATCATCGAGCTGAACGTTGCTGGCACCAAGCAGAACGTCGTAATCAAGGCCCTGCAGCGTCACCCGTCGAAAGGTCACGTACTGCACGCTGACTTCGTACGCGTCGTTGCCGGCCAGAAGCTGACCGCTATCGTTCCAGTGCACTTCATCAATGAAGAAGCACCGGTCAAGAAAGGCGGCGAAATCTCGCACGTTACTTCGGAAATCGAAGTTTCCTGCCTGCCGAAAGATCTGCCTGAGTTCATCGAAGTCGACCTGGCTAACGCTGAAATCGGTTCGATCATTCACCTGTCGGACCTCAAAGCCCCTAAAGGCGTTGAGTTCGTGGCCCTGGCACACGGTGATGACAAGGCTGTTGCCAACGTCCACGCTCCACGTGTTGCTCCAGAAGCTGCAGAAGGCGCTGCAGAGTAATTTTACTCTGTACCCCGGAGTGACCGGAAACATCGCGGACTAGAGCGTAGCGAGAAAGCGGGCGAGAACGCGGAGTTTACATCTATGGTAAATGAGCAATTTTCGTCCACTTTCGCCGCTCTCCCTGATTGCGGTGATGTTATCCACCACTCCAAGGAAGGGCCCCTATCGTGACTGCCATCAAACTGATCGTTGGCCTGGGAAATCCAGGCGCTGAATACGAACAGACCCGGCATAACGCAGGGGCCCTTTTTGTTGAGCGCATCGCGAACGCACAAGGCGTGAACCTTGTGGCGGACCGCAAGTATTTCGGCCTGACCGGGCGCTATTCGCATCAGGGTCAGGATGTTCGTCTGCTGATTCCCACCACGTACATGAACCGCAGCGGCCAGGCCGTAGCGGCACTCGCCGGGTTCTTCCGAATCAAGCCTGAAGAAATCCTCGTGGCGCATGACGAACTCGACCTGCCTCCGGGCGTTGCCAAGCTCAAGCAGGGCGGCGGCCATGGCGGTCACAACGGGTTGCGCGACATCATCGCGCAACTGGGTAATCAGAATACCTTTCATCGCTTGCGGCTTGGCATTGGCCACCCGGGCGTTGCCAGTATGGTTTCAAATTTCGTCCTGGGTCGTGCGCCACGCGCCGAACAGGAAAAACTCGATGCCAGCATCGACTTTGCCCTCGGCGTGCTGCCGGATATCCTCGCCGGGGAATGGAACCGCGCGATGAAAAACCTGCACAGCCAGAAGGCCTGACTCTACTCCGAGGGGAAACACCATGGGATTCAATTGCGGCATCGTCGGCCTGCCTAACGTCGGCAAGTCCACCCTGTTCAACGCCCTGACCAAATCCGGGATCGCGGCCGAGAACTTCCCCTTCTGCACCATCGAGCCCAACAGCGGTATCGTGCCGATGCCGGATCCGCGTCTGCAAGCCCTGGCGGACATCGTCAACCCCAAGCGCATCCTGCCGACCACCATGGAATTCGTCGACATCGCAGGCCTGGTGGCTGGTGCATCGAAAGGCGAAGGCCTGGGCAACAAGTTTTTGGCCAACATCCGTGAAACCGATGCCATCGCCCACGTGGTCCGCTGCTTTGAAGACGAGAACGTGATTCACGTCTCCAACAGCGTCGACCCGAAACGCGACATCGAAATCATCGACCTGGAACTGATCTTCGCCGACCTCGACAGCTGCGAGAAGCAACTGCAGAAAGTCGCGCGCAACGCCAAGGGTGGTGACAAGGACGCCGTGGTCCAGAAAGGCCTGCTGGAGCAATTGATTGCTCACTTCACCGAAGGCAAGCCGGCGCGCAGCCTGATGAAGAACCTGAGCACCGACGAAAAAGTGGTGATCAAAGGCTTCCACCTGCTGACCACCAAGCCGGTCATGTACATCGCCAACGTCGCTGAAGACGGTTTCGAGAACAACCCACACCTGGATGTTGTTCGCGCCATCGCCGAAGAAGAAGGCGCTGTGGTGGTACCGGTGTGCAACAAGATCGAAGCGGAAATCGCCGAGCTCGATGACGGCGAAGAGAAGGACATGTTCCTCGAAGCCCTGGGCCTCGAAGAGCCTGGCCTGAACCGCGTGATCCGCGCCGGCTACGAAATGCTGCACCTGCAGACCTACTTCACCGCCGGTGTCGAAGAAGTCCGCGCCTGGACCGTTCGCGTCGGTGCCACCGCACCGCAAGCCGCTGGCGTGATCCACACCGACTTCGAAAAAGGCTTCATCCGCGCCGAAGTGATCGCCTACAACGACTTCATCCAGTACAAGGGCGAAGCCGGTACCAAGGAAGCCGGTAAATGGCGTCTGGAAGGCAAGGACTACATCGTCAAGGACGGCGACGTGATGCACTTCCGCTTCAACGTGTAAGCCACACGCCGAATAAAAAAGCCGCGTTTGATACGCGGTTTTTTTGTGCCTGAAACAATGAGCTGCGACACCACATCTCCCCCGTGGGAGCTGGCTTGCCAGCGAAAGCGGTGTGTCTGCGCCGTCAATGTTGAATGTGCCGACGCCTTCGCGGGCAAGCCCGCTCCTACAGGTTTTCTGGTGAACGCCATTTTTGTGAACGACAGCATTCATCGTAGGAGCTGGCTTGCCAGCGAAAGCGGTGTGTCTGCGCCGTCAATGTTGAACGTGCCGACGCCTTCGCGGGCAAGCCCGCTCCTACAGATTTCCCGGTGAACGCCATTTTGTGAACGACAGCATTCATCGTAGGAGCTGGCTTGCCAGCGAAGGCGGTGTGTCTGCGCCAATGTTGAATGTGCCGACGCCTTCGCGGGCCCGCCCCTACAAGGGATCTGCTTAGATCAATTCTTTTTGGTGCGTGGCAGGAAAATCGCCAACACCCCGAATAACGGCAGGAACGAGCACAGGTAGTACACGTATTCGATACCGCGAATGTCCGCCAGATGCCCGAGCAATGCCGCGCCAATCCCGCCGAAGCCGAACATCAAACCAAAGAACACCCCGGCGATCATCCCGACGTTGCCCGGCACCAGTTCCTGGGCGTACACCACGATGGCCGAGAACGCGGAAGCGAGGATGAAGCCGATGACCACACTGAGGATACTGGTCCAGAACAGGTCAACATGCGGCAACAGCAAGGTGAATGGCGCAACGCCGAGGATCGAGAACCAGATCACTGCCTTACGCCCGATCCTGTCGCCAATCGGCCCGCCAAAGAAGGTCCCCGCTGCGACCGCACCGAGGAACAGGAACAGGTGCAGTTGAGAACTGGCCACCGACAGGTCGAACTTCTCGATCAGGTAAAACGTGAAGTAACTGGTCAGGCTGGCCATGTAGAAATACTTGGAGAACACCAGCAACCCGAGCACCACCAGTGCACTGGTGACTCGCCCCTTGGACAAACCGTGGGTCGCCGCCTGACCTTGCTTGAGCTTGAACAGGTTCAAGTGGTTGGCGTACCAGCGACTGATGCGATAGAGCACGAACAGCGCAAACACCGCGAACAGGCCGAACCACGCCACGTGCCCCTGGCCGTAGGGAATGATGATCGCCGCTGCCAGCAGCGGGCCGAACGCCGAACCTGCGTTACCGCCGACCTGGAACGTCGATTGCGCCAACCCGAAGCGCCCGCCCGAAGCCAGGCGTGCCACGCGGGACGCTTCCGGGTGGAACGTCGAAGACCCGATCCCGATCAATCCCGCCGCCAGCAGAATCAACGGGAAGCTGCTAACCACTGACATCATCAGAATGCCGATCAAGGTGCAGACGGTACCCGCTGGCAACAACCACGGCTTGGGATGACGGTCGGTGTAGTAACCGACCCACGGCTGCAACAGCGAGGCCGTCAGCTGGAAGGTCAAGGTGATCAGGCCGACCTGAGTAAAGGTCAGGCCATAGTTGGCCTTGAGCATCGGGTAGATCGACGGCAGTACCGACTGGATCAGGTCGTTGATCAAGTGCGCCAGCGCCACCGCGCCGATGATGCGCATGACCAGCGGGCTGCTTTGAGGAGGAGCGGACGCCGGCACGTTGCCGGTCTGGGCATTGCTGATAGCCATGGGGTTTTCCGTACAACAGATGGGTGCAAACAGGCAGGTGCGCCAATGTGCCATTTTTCAATGCACCAGCGCCATCCCCTTAGCCTGCTAACGACCTCGAATGTCACCGTTCAATCGCGGATCACCGCCTCAGGGAAGTCCTGCTCCAGCTCACTCTTGAGCCAGTCGATAAACCACACCACGTCCGCCGTCAGCTCGGTTGACGGAGTCAGCACCCGATAACTTTCCAGCTTCACCTGGGCATCCACCACCCGCACCAGTTTGCCGGTGCGCAGTTCTTCACGCACCAGCACTTCATTGGCCAGCGCAATGCCCTGCCCGCTTTCGGCCACCGACAGCGCGTGGTCGTTGTTGACGTAGAGCATGTCCGAGTTGAGATGAGTGTCGAGGTCGTTGGCGGCGAACCACAGGTTCCACCACTCGCCGTCATCGACGTGAATCAGGTTGTATTTGACCAGGTCCGCGGGACGGCTGACGGGTTCGATGCTGGCCAGGTAATCCGGGGTACAGATCGGAAACACCCGTGGGCGAATCAACGCTTCGCGGGAGTGGGCGTACTGGCCATCGACGCCATACACGATGCCCAGGTCGGCACTTTTGCCGTCGACATCATCGAACGTGGAATTGGGCTCGATGGCGAATTTCAGCCCCGGGCGCAGGTGGCGCATGGTTTCGATACGTGGCATCAACCAGCGTTTGGCGAATCCCGGCACCACCATGATCCGCAACCAACGCTCGGCATGTTTGGGCTGCGCTTCTTTTCCGGCCTCGATGATCAACTGCAAGGCCGCGGCGATCTTGCGGTGATACTTCTCCCCCGCCGCCGTCAGGTTGACCCCGCGAGAGGTGCGCTCGAACAACTGGATACCCAGCCAATCCTCCAGCAATTTTACATGGCGACCGATGGCCGGCTGGGTGACATGCAGGGCTTTCGAGGCTTCGACGTAGCTGCCCAACCGGGCGGCGGCATCAAAGGCACGCACCGCGTTAAGCGGTGGCAAACGCTGGTCAGACATGATTTCGGGCGCCTTCTGCTGTTAAATTTTTTAACAACCCCTATGTTAAAATTGAAGTTTCGCCCCCGCAACCCCTCGCTGATAATCGAACCACAGCAGAACAAAAAAACAGCTGGTTACAACACCCGAACGCAATCTCGATCCTGCCCAGAAAAATAATATCCATGGTCCGACTTTCACTGCTTTAACAGCACGCTCGCGGACGATGGGGGAATCGGAGGTAACGCATGAATGCCCTGCATTCGCTGCAAACGCTGGCGGTGTCCATCCGCTCAGTGCGCAAGGTCTACGGTGATCCACAGACGGGTCCGGTGGCGCTCAAAAGCATCGACCTGGACATTCGCGACAACGAATTCTTCACCCTGCTCGGCCCTTCCGGCTGCGGCAAAACCACGCTCTTGCGGATGATCGCCGGGTTCGAATTCCCTACCGAAGGCGAGATTCTGCTCTACGGCGAAAACATCGCCGACCGCCCGCCGTTCCAGCGCCCGGTCAACACGGTGTTCCAGCATTACGCGCTGTTCCCGCACATGACCATTGCCGAGAACCTGGCCTTCGGTCTTGAATCGCACCCGATGGGCAAAGTCCTGAGCAAACCGCAAATGGCCGAACGGGTTCGCGAGATGCTCACCCTGGTGCAGATGGAACGCTTCGCCAACCGCAAGCCGGCGCAGTTGTCCGGCGGCCAGCAACAACGTGTTGCCCTGGCGCGAGCCTTGGCACCGCATCCGAAAGTCTTGCTGCTGGACGAACCGCTCTCGGCGCTGGACCTCAAGCTGCGCCAGGCGATGCGCGAAGAGCTGAAAACCATCCAGGCCCGCACCGGCATCACCTTCATCTTCGTCACCCATGACCAGGAAGAAGCGCTGACCATGTCCGACCGCATCGCCGTGTTGTCCGAAGGCGAAGTGCAGCAGGTCGGTCGCCCGGAAGACATCTACGAACGCCCGCGCAATCGCTTTGTCGCCGACTTCATCGGCGAAACCAATTTCATCGAAGGCACGGTCACCCGCGTCGAAGACGGCATGACCTGGTTCGCCGGCCCCGCCGGGCATCCACTGCCTGCCCAGCCATGCAGCGATGTGCGAGTCGGCGCCAGCGTCGCGTTGTCGGTACGCCCTGAGCGCCTGCATCTGGTGCCAGCCACCACCGGAAACGCTCTGCCGTGCCGGATCGAAGCGCAGATCTACCTTGGCACCGACCTGCAATACCAGGTCAGCCTGAGCGACGGTTCGCGCCTCACCGTGCGCACGCCCAACTGCGTCGACCAGAACAAGCGCTTTGCGGTCGGCAGCCAGGCCGGCCTGTTGTTCGACCAGGGCAGCGCCAGCGTCCTGCACGATTGAGCACGAGGAATTGCCATGCACGCTTTACCGATTGCCAATACGCTGGAACGTCGGCGGGCCTTCCAAAACTTTCTCGGGGTCAGTCCGGCGCTGATTGCCATCAGCCTGTTCCTGATCGTGCCGATCCTGATCGTCATCGGCTACTCGCTGATGGAAGCCAACCCCTACGGCGGGGTGAACAAGGTCTTCAGCACTGACGCCTATACCTCGCTGTTGTTCGAGCGACAACTGGACGACAGCCTGGCGTTCGCCGATTCCTACCTGATCATCGCCCTGCGCTCCATCGGCATTGCCGCCCTGACCACCGTCATCACCTTGCTGATCGGTTTTCCGGTGGCGGTGTGGCTGGCCATGCAACCGGCCCATCGCCGCGGCTTGCTGATCTTCCTGATCACCGTGCCGTTCTGGGCCAACCTGCTGATTCGCACCTACGCATGGATTTTGCTGCTGCGTAATACCGGAGTGATCAACAACAGCCTGATGGGCCTCGGCGTCATCGATCAGCCGCTGCCGCTGTTGTACACCGACGGCGCGGTGCTGCTAGGACTGGTCTACACCTACGCCCCCTTCGTCGTGCTGCCGATCTACGCCACCCTGGAAAAAATGGACATCCGCCTGCTCGAAGCCGCACAGGACCTCTACGCCGGGCGTATTCGCACGTTGCGCAAAGTGATTTTGCCCATCGCCAAACCGGGGATTCTCGCCGGCGGCATTCTCACCTTCGTGCCGTGCCTGGGAGCGATGATTGCGCCAGAGCTGCTGGGTGGTGGCACGAAAATGATGCTTGGCAACCTGATTTTCCGGCAGTTCAGCGATGCGCGTAACTGGCCGTTTGGCGCGGCCTTGTCGCTGGTGTTGATGGCCGCAGTGATGCTGGTACTGACGGTGTATGCCCTGCGCGCCGAGCGCCAGCGCATCGCCAAAGGAGGTGCGTGATGATCAGCCTGTTCAAACGCAACACGCTGGGCGTGCAGGACTTCCCCGGCTTCGGCGGCTTCAGTTTCCTGTTCTACCTGTACCTCTACGCGCCGATCGTGGTGCTGGTGGTGTTCTCGTTCAACGCCAACCAATCGGCCACGGTGTGGACCGGCTTCAGCCTCGACTGGTACCGCGCGGCTTTCGCCAACCAGGCGCTGCGCCAGGCGGCCGGCAACAGCCTGTTGATCGCCGTCTGCGCCAGCATGATCGCCACGGCCATCGCCACGCTCGCGGCACTGGGTACGTCGCGGGGCGCGAAGTTCAAGGGGCTGCAACTGTCCATGGGCGCGATCATGTTGCCCTTGGTGCTGCCGGAAATTGTGATTGGTGTCGCCACCCTGGCCCTGTTCTCCACCATTGGCCTGTCGCTGGGCTACGGCAACCTGATCATCGCCCATACGGTGTTCTGTATTCCGTTTGCCTTCCTGCCGATTCGGGCCCGCCTGAACGACATGGACCTGTCACTGGAACAAGCCTCGGCCGACCTCTACGCCGGCCCGTGGCGGACTTTCCGCAAAGTCACCCTGCCGCTGCTGATGCCGGGGATTTTCTCCGGGCTGATGCTGGCCTTCATCGTCTCGCTGGATAACTTCGTGATCTCGATGATGGTCTCCCAGGCCGGTACCACGACCTTGCCGATCTTCATCTTCGGTCTGTTGCGCATGGGCGTGACACCCGACGTCAACGCCGTCTCGACCCTGATCCTGGGCGTCTCGGTGCTGTTTGTCAGCCTCTCCTACCTGTTGGGCAAAAAGAACGCCTGAACCTTTTACGTACCGTGGGGAAATAGCATGAGCAAGTTGATTAAAAGCATCGGCACTTCGTTGTTCCTGACTTTACCGCTGGCGATGACCGCCAGTGTTCAGGCCGCGGAAAAACTCAATGTGGTGAGCTGGAGCGGGTACTTTTCGCCGGAGATTCTCGCCAAGTTCCAGAAGCAGACCGGCATCGAGGTCACCGTCGACTCCTACGATTCCAACGAAACCCTGCTGGCCAAATTGAAACAGGGCGGCGCCGGTTATGACGTGGCGATTCCGTCGCACCAGTTCGTGCCGATCCTGATCAAGGAAAAACTGCTGGAGCGTTTCGACCCGGTCAACGAGCCCTACTACGCCGGCGTCGTCGACAACCTGAAAAAACCCACCTGGGACCCGGAAGGCGCCTACTCCGTGCCATTCATCTGGGGAACCACCAGCGTGGTACTCGATACCGCGCGCTACAAGGGACCGACCGACAGCCTGAAAGTGCTCTACGAACCGCCGGCCGAGCTGCAAGGGCGGATCAACATGTTCGACTCGGTCAGCGAAGTCATCGACACCGCGAGCCTGTACCTGAACATCCCGCTGTGCACCGAAGACCCCAAGCAGGGGCAGCAGATCCTGACCCTGCTCAAGGCACAAAAACCGTTCGTCAAAACCTACAGTTCCAAGGCCGGTTCGATCCGCGAAAACCTCGCCTCGGGTGAAATCGATATGTCGATGTTCTGGGGTGGCTCGTCGATGCGCGCCCGGGAAATGAAACCGAGCCTGAAATACCTGTACCCGAAAGAAGGCGTCATGGCCTGGGTCGACAACATGGTCATCCCGGCCGGCAGCAAGAACCCGGCGAATGCCAAGGCGTTCATCGCGTTCCTCAGCCAGCCTGAAAACTCGGCGATGACCCAGAACTTCCTCAAGCACCAGAGCCCGATCAAGGGTGTGGAACCGTTCCTCGACGCGAGCCTGAAAGACGCGCCGGAACTGCACATTCCCGAAGGCACCCATGTGGTGTTCAGCAAGACCTGCGGCGAAGGCGCGATCCGCCTGGCCGACCGTCTCTGGACCAACCTGATGCGTTGATCTCTACCGCCCCGGCGCAATGGCGGGGCGTTTTTCCAGCCGTCTGAAAGGCCGCTTGCAATGAACTCTAATAACATCAGCGAACTGGTCCTGTTGCAGGCCCATGAGCTCGCCGAACGCATCCGCCTGCGCCAGGTTTCCTGCCGGGAAGTGATGCAGACTTATCTTGCCCACATCGAACGCTACAACCCGCAGGTCAATGCCCTGGTGAGCCTGCAAGCGCCAGAAGACTTGCTGGCCCAGGCCGACAGCCGCGACGCCGAATTGGCGCGTGGCGAGTACAAGGGCTGGATGCATGGCCTGCCCCACGCCATCAAGGATTTGTCGCTGACCCGTGGCATCCGCACCACCCTCGGTTCGCCGCTGTACAAGGACTTCATCCCCGAGCGCGACGGCATCATGGTCGAGCGCATCAAGGCTGCCGGCGCGATCATCATCGGCAAGAGCAACACGCCGGAGTTCGGCCTCGGTTCACAAAGCTACAACCCGCTGTTCGGCGCCACCGGATGCGCCTACGACCCGAGCAAGACCGCGGGTGGCAGCAGCGGCGGTGCCGCAGCAGCACTGGCCATGCATTTGGTGCCGGTGGCCGACGGCAGCGACATGATGGGCTCGCTGCGCAACCCGGCGGCGTTCAACAACATCTTCGGTTTCCGTCCGTCCCAGGGCCGCGTGCCGTTCGATGACAGCGCCGACCTGTTCATCGACCAGCTCGGCTACGAAGGCCCCATGGCGCGCAGTGTGCGCGATGCCGCGTTGTTGCTGTCGGTGCAAGCCGGGGCCGATGCGCGCGCGCCGTTGTCGATTGCCGAGTCCGGCAGCGCCTTTGCCGCGCCACTGGATCGCGACTTCAAAGGCGCACGCCTGGGCTGGCTTGGCGACTTCAATGGTTACCTGCCGATGGAGCAGGGCATTCTCTCGCTGTGCGAGAAAGCCTTCGCCGACTTCGGAAGCCTGGGCTGCCATGTCGAGCCGGTTAACCCAGGATTCGCGCCAGAGCAGCTGTGGAGCAGTTGGCGGACGTTGCGCCACTGGATGGTCGCCGGTTCGTTGGGCGCGGCCTATGCCGACCCACACAAGCGTGCGCTGCTGAAACCGGAAGCCTGCTGGGAAGTGGAAAACGGCCTGAAGCTTTCGGCCAGCGATGTGTTTGCCGCCTCGGTCACGCGCAGCGACTGGTATCGAGCGATCTCCAGGTTGTTCGAACACTATGACTACCTGTTGTTGCCGAGCGCTCAGGTGTTCCCGTTCGATAAAACCCAAGCGTGGCCGACGTCCATCGAAGGCGTGACCATGGACACCTATCACCGCTGGATGGAAGTGGTGATTCCCGCCACGCTGTCCGGCTGCCCGGTGGCCAACGTGCAGGTGGGCTTCAACCCGAACGGTTTGCCCATGGGCCTGCAAATCATCGGCAAACACCAGGCCGACTTCGCTGTCCTGCAATTGGCCCATGCGTACGAACAGGCCAGCCGTTGGTTCCAACGCTGCCCTTCGCCGCTGCTTGGAAGGTAGATTTTGATAAACGGTTGAAAGCGTAGAGAAATATTTTAGATTTATGCTTGACGCATCCCCGTTACCGGTGAATAATGCGCGCCACTTGGCTACATAGCTCAGTTGGTTAGAGCATAGCATTCATAATGCTGGGGTCCGGGGTTCAAGTCCCTGTGTAGCCACCAAGTACTAAAAACGGCTTACCGCAAGGTAAGCCGTTTTTTTATGCCTCGAGAAAAGTCCGGGGCGGCAACAGGAAATCCTGTGCCGCCCCGTTGACGTTATTGCCCCGGATTGGAATGGCTGCCGACGCCGACAGGGCACTGATGCCCTACCCCCCGTGGCAGCCACAGCATCACTTGGAGCGAAGGCGTTCGATGAAACCGGCAATGCGACCGCAGGCATCACTCAGTGCCGCGTCGGACACCGTGAACGAGATGCGCACGAAGCCCGTGGTGCTGGCGCCAAACGCGCTGGCATCGAGTACCGCCACACCGGTTTCGCGGAACAACTGCCAGGCAAAGTCAGTGCTCGACAAGCCCGTCTCACGCACATCCACCAGCATGAACATACCCGCCTCGGGCACCTTGCACTTGAGCAACGGTACGTGGCGCAAACCTTCGACCACCAGGTCCCGGCGCCGACGATAAAGTACCCGCGCATCCCCGACCACCTGCTCATCCAGTTCCAATGCCTTGAGCGCAGCCGCCTGAATGAACCCGGGCAAGCCGTAGAGCATGCACAGCAACAGGTTATCGAGGTGGCCGATCAGTTCTTGCGGCCCCACCACCCAGCCCACTCGCCAACCGGTCATGGCGTGGGATTTGGACAGGCTGTTCAAAATGACGGTGCGCTCGGCCATGCCCTCAAGGGTGGCCACGCTCTGGTGCGCACGGTCATAGGTCAGCTGTCCATAGACCTCGTCGCTGATGACCCACAGATTATGGCGCTGAGCGATCAGCGCAACCGCCTCCAGTTCCTCGCGGGTGTAGACGTTGCCGGTGGGATTGTTCGGCGTGGCCAGGGCAATGCCACGGGTCTTGTCGGTGACCACCGCTTCGAGCGCCGCCAGGGTCAGGCGGAAGTCTTCTTCGGCCGGTTGGGCAATCGGCACCAGGCGTGCGCCGGAGGCCTGGATGCTCGCCTCGTAGGTCAGGTACATGGGCGCGGGCACCAGCACTTCATCGCCTTGCTCGAACAGGCACATGGCCGTGGCATACAAACCGTTCTGCGCACCAGCGACCAATGCCACGTTGTCGGCAGACACAGGCTGACCGAGCAACGCCGATTGCTTGGCGGCAATCGCCTCGCGCAGGGCCGGGCGACCGATCACGTGGGTGTAGTGGGTGTCGCCCTCATGGATCGCCTGAACCGCTGCCGCGCAGATTTCATCGGCGGTGGCAAAGTCCGGGTCGCCGATACTCAACACAATCGCATCTTCACCGCGCGCCTGTGCATCACAAGCCGCGTAATGAATGTCCCAGGCGGTGACGGTTTCGCCGCTGATGCGTTTGACCATGGACGAATATTTCATCTGAAACTCCTTATTGACCCCGTGGGCCGATGTTTCAATCAACCTCGAAGTCAGGCCTGACGTTGCGGCGTTTTGCCGATCCGGGCAAAACCTTGCTCAATGACAATCGCCAGAATGATGTAGATCACTGCCACCACCAACAGCGGCTCATAGACGCGCAGGGTTTGCGAACGCACAAGGTTAGCCGCGCCCAGCAAGTCGGTAACCGCCACGGTCGAGGCCAGCGCCGTGGCCTTGAGCAGCATCACGCTTTCGCCGGCCAAGGTCGGGCGCAGCATCTGCAAGGCACGCGGCATCCACACTCGGCGTAGTACCAGCCAGGGGCGCATGCCATAGGCCCGCGCAGCTTCCAGTTCGCCGCGTGGTACAGCGCGCAAGCCCCCACGCAACACTTCACCGACGTACGCCGAAACGCTCAAGGTCAGCGCGAAGGCCACGTACCAGAAGCCTTCTCGCAGGTACGGCCAGAACTGGCTGCCGCGAATCAACGGGAATGTCGCAAACACACTGCCTACGCCGTAGTACAACACGTAGATCTGCACCAGCAACGGCGTACCGCGCAGCACGCTGGTGTAAAAGCGCAGGCCGTTGGACAGGAAACGGTTCTTCGACAAGCGCCCCAGCGCCACCAGCATCGCCATGAAAAAGCCGATAACCCCCGAGATCAGCAACAGCTGCAGGGTCAGCCCGGCGCCCCTGACGAGTTCCTGGTAAAAATTGACCAGCCAATGAAAGTCCATGTTCGCCCTCCCCTTATGCGTGCCGTGGCATCCAGCGTTCGAAGCGCACTTCGACCTGCCGGAAGACCGAACTGGACACCAGCGTGATCAGGTAATAGAACGCCGCCACCGCGAGGTAAAACAGCAAGTAATGCTTGGTCGATGCCGCTGCCTGGCGGCCGGCGGTCAGCAATTCGCTGTAACCGACGACGCTGATCAAGGCACTTTCCTTGACCAGCACCAGCCACAGGTTGGATAACCCGGCGATGGCGAAGGGCAGCATGCACGGCAGGATCACCCTTCTCACCAACAAGCTGCGGGAAATGCCGTAGGCCCGCGCCGCTTCAATCTGGCCGTGGGGGATGGACTCGATCGCACCGCGAATGATCTCCCCCGAGTAGGCGCCCTGCACAATGCCCAGCACCACCACGGCCGCCAGGAAGCCATTGATCTCCACGCTGGGCTGGCCGAGTGCGGCCAGCGTCAGGTTGATCAGGTCGGCGCCGGCGTAGTACAGCAACAGGATCAGCAGCAACTCCGGCACCGCGCGGTAAAGGGTGGTGTAGCAATTGGCACAAACGACCATCCAGCGCGGCCCCTTGAGCTTGGCCATGGCCACGACCAGGCCGATGGCCAGCCCGAGGACAAAAGCCCCCAGGGAAATGCCCAGGGTCTTGACCATCCCCTGGGCCAGGGCCTGGAGCCAGCCATCACTGAAGAACAGCCTAGAAATATCAGAAAGTGTCATGCGCACACCTGTGTCGGGTTTGCTTGAAGAAGCTGATTACTCAAGGGCCGAGATATCGGACTTGAAATAGCGCTGACGGATTTTTTCGTAGCTGCCATCGGCCCGCAGCGATTGCAGCGCCACGTTCAAACGCTCACGCAGGGCATCGTTGCCTTTGCGCACACCGGCGCCCACGCCGTCGCCAAACAGCGGGTCAAGCGGCGCCACGCCTTTGCTGGCGAGCATCGAGTTGTCCGGGTTGTCCAGCAGCGGCTCGACCACCAACTGGTCGGCCAGCATGATGTCGACGCGGCCACTGCGCAGGTCCGCCAGGATGTCGTCCTGGTCGTTGTAGTAACGAATGGTGGAGGTTTCGCCGTAGTACTTCTTGACGAACGCGGCGTGAGTGGTCGAACCCTGCACGCCAATGATCTTGCCCTTGAGGCCGGCCGGAGTCGGTTCGAGCTCCAGGCTGCGATCACCGATCCACAGGGCGCGGGTGAAGAAGTATGGCTGGGTGAAATCAATCACTTGCTGACGCTCGGGAGTGATCGACAACGAGTTGAGCACCACATCCACCTGTTGCGACTTCAGGGCTGGAATCAGGCCATCCCAGGACATTTCGTTGAGGCTGCAATCGGCCTTCATGCGCTCGCAGACGGCCGTGATCATCTCCGGCTCAAAGCCACTCCACTCGCCCTTGCCGCTCTTGAACGAGAACGGCGGGTAAGGTTCCAGGGCGATACCGAAGACCAGTTTGTCAGCGGCGAACGAGGTACTGGCGATGCCGGCCAGCAGGCAAGCTTGCAGGGTGATCAACAGGGTTTTCTTCATGTTTTGATGCCTCTATTCAGGTTTTAGTTATCGAGGTGAAAACACTGGTGCGGGTTATCCGCGGTTGTCCTGGGCCATGACGAATTGCCGGCAACGCTCACTGCGTGGATCGAGCAATACCTGCTGCGGTGTGCCCTCTTCTTCGACGCGGCCTTGATGCAGATAGATGACCTTGCTCGATACATCACGGGCAAAGGCCATTTCGTGGGTGACCAGAATCATCGTCCGCCCTTCTTCGGCGATGCCCTGGATCACCCGCAAAACTTCGCCCACCAGCTCCGGGTCCAGGGCCGAGGTCGGTTCGTCGAACAGCATCACCTGCGGGCGCATGGCCAGGGCGCGAGCAATCGCTACGCGCTGTTGCTGGCCACCTGAGAGGAATGAGGGATAGGTGTTGCGCTTGTCGATCAGGCCGACTTTTTCCAGCAAGTGTTCGGCATGCGCCGTGGCCTCCTTGCGGTCCTCGCCAAGGACGTACACCGGCGCTTCGATGACGTTTTCCAGCACGGTGCGATGGGGCCACAGGTTGAAACTCTGGAACACCATGCTCAGGCGCGTGCGCAGGCGCTCGACCTGACGCGGATCGGCGATCTGCGCGAGGCCACCGCGCCCGGCCTTCATGCGCACCTCTTCGCCGTTGATTCTGAGGCTGCCGCTGCAAGGGATTTCCAGCAGGTTGATGCAGCGCAGCAAGGTACTTTTACCCGAACCACTGGAGCCGATCAGCGAGACCACTTCGCCCTCTTTGGCGCGCATCGAAATGCCCTTGAGCACGTGGTGGTCGGCGTAGCTTTTGTGCAGGTCATCGATGGCGACGACCGCGGTGTCGGTGTGTGGCTGGGGGACGTTCACGTGGTTGAGTGCTTGCACGTCTGGATCCTCGAAGGCTGATGGTTCAGGCAGGCCGGGCAACGCCACGACTATTCGTCGTCGCGCGCCGGGATCCACCACTCTTCGCCACGCACGGTGCTGATGTACTCCGGCCAACGAAAGCGATGGGGGGCCTGGAAGTCGGCCGGCAACAGCGGCGCCTGCCAATGCTCACCGCCGATACCGCCACCGGTGCGCTGGTCGAACTCGGCCTTGGCGGCCTTGAGCAAGTCGTCGTTGCAGAACAGGTCGAGCAAGGTGGTGGCAATGGTTTTCGCCGCCACGTCGATCATCGGATCGATGGTTTGCGGGATGCCGCCCAAGGCATTGGACACCCAATCCGGGTACACATGACCGGCGGGCGCACTGAGCATCGGGCGGGCCACCAGCAGGCGCACCGTCGGGCAATGCCAGGTGTATTCGGGGTAGTCGTCGGAGGTCAGGTACTTCTGCCACGCCGGCATTTGCAGGCGCATCTGCCGCTCGCACTCCTGCGGATCGATCAGTTGTTCGGTGGCGGGCAGGAACGGTTCTGCCATCGGTTCCAGGCCAAGATTGCTCTGGATCTCCCGGGCAATTTCACAGGCCTCGGCCCCCCATTGTGGTGCGCCGATGGTCGCCAGGTTGCTGTAGGTCGCCCGCGCCAGCACATGGTTGGGCAGACCGCCACGGGACTTGCAGACCCAGGTCTTTTTCCACTGGCACCCAGTGGCCATCGCTGCCGCTGCGGCGTTGTTATCCATGACCTGGGAAATGGTTTCGGCCTGCTCGATCGAGTCGCAGCGCAGCAGGTACTGGATCTGTGACAGGTGCGGCGGCAGGTTGTCGGCGGTGGCCTGCCCGGCCGTCAGGATGGCCTCGTTGTAACTCCACAAGCCGGTGAACGGCAGGGTCGAACGGCGCAGGCTTTCGTTGAGGTTGTAGAAGTGCATCAACGCATCATTGGCGCCCGGTGCACGTGCGGCCAGATGGTTTTGCGGGATCGGGCTGTAGCGGTCGGCGGCGATCCAGTTTTCCGGGTCTTCGCAGGTGAAGGTGTAGATGTAGGCGTAGGCGATGCCGCAATGCGTGTCCCAAGTGGTGGTGTTGTTCAGCGGCAGCATGTAGGTCGGGTGAAAGCTGATCGCTGCATCCAGGTTGTCGTAGTAACCCTTGGCCGCATGCACAGGCTTGGAGGCGCGGAGTTTTTCCGCCGGTTCACCGAAGAAGCGAATGGTGCCCTCGATGCCGAACTCAAGCATCGCCGCCTTCGCCGCCAGCACCCCACCCAATGCGCTGATACCCAGTGCCGAGTGTGGATCGGTGTGCCCCGGCGCAAAGCGCGACAAGCCATCACGAGGCATCTTGCGGGTGGTGGCAGCCTGGCAGTTACCGGGAACGGCGTCGTATTCGGCGTAGGTCGCCAACACCGGTCCGGTGCCATGGCTGAAGGTTGCGCAAAAGGCAGTGGGCATACCGCCGCTGTTTTCTTCGACGGTGAAACCTTCCTTGCGCAACAGGTCGACGTACCAGGCACAGGACTTGTACTCGCGAAACGCCGGCTCCGCGTAGTGCCAGATGATCTGGTGCCAATCCGATAACTGCTGACGATGCTGGTCGATCCACTTCAGGGCAAATCTCTTTTGCAATTCCATGCGGTGCACTCCTAACGGTTCAGCAATTGGCAGCTCAGGCAGACAGGAAAGCGGCGGCGTCCAGCTCCAACAGAATCGGCTGGCGCGTGTCGACCAGACCGACCAGTACGCTGTGCAACTGCTCACGATTGTTGATGGCGATGTGAGCGACGTGGCAGGACTTGGCCAATGCGGCAAAGTCCGGTGGCAGGATGTCCACGCCCAACGGGGCAATATCGCGATTGGTCATGTAGTCGCGGATTTCGGCGTAGCAGTGGTTGTTCCACAGCACCACGATCACCCCCAACTCGGCTTCGCGGGCAGCGATCAGTTCGGCGCTGGAGAACTGCACGCCACCATCGCCAACCACCGCCACCACCGGGCGCTCAGGCGCGGCGAGCTTGGCACCGATGGCCGCCGGCAAGCCGTAACCCAAGGTGCCAAAACCGGTGCCGGCGTTGAACCAGCTGTTGGCTTGCGGGGCGCGATAACCGAGCGCGCCCTGGTACACCGGCTGGGTCGAATCACCGACCACAATCGGCGCGGGCAGGCTATCGCGCAGGGTGTCGAGCATCTGTTGCATGACGTTCTGCTTGCTGCTCCAGCCGGAGCGTTCGGCTGCATTGACCTGAGCCACACGCTCAAACGCCCAGTTGCTCGCAGGTGCTTCGGGCACTGCCGCCAGAAGTGCTTGCAAGCCTTGTCCGGCATCGCCCAGCAAGCCCACGTCGGCACGCGCCGCCCCTAGAATTTGCAGTGGGTCGATGTCCAGGCGAATCAACGGCGCATTGAGTGACAGCGGGCCGAGGCCAAAGAAGTCGTAATCGGTTTCGCCCAATTCGGTACCGACCGCCAATACCACGTCGGCTTCAGCGAACAGTGCGCGGCCATGCGCCGACGACTGCACCCCGTCGAGCAACAACGGGTGCTCCGGCGCTAACAGGCCACGGGCATTGGTGGTCAGGGCGACCGGGGCCTGCATCCGTTCTGCCAGTGCCTGCATCAGCGCACCAGTGCCGCGGGCGCCACCACCGGCGAGGATCAACGGCTTGCGAGCCGCCGCCAGCAGTTTCACCGCCGCCGCAATATTCGCTGCCGCCGGTGCCGGGGCTTGCGGCAAGGTACGTGGGCGCAGGTCGAGGTTGTCAGCGGGCATTTCCAGCACGTCCAACGGAATTTCAATGTGCACGGGACGCGGGCGGGCGCAGTTGAACAGTGCGAAGGCGCGGGCCAACACTTCCGGCAACTCGTAGGGCCGCTGCAAGGTATGGCTGAAGGCGCAGACCCCGGCCACCACGGCACGCTGATCGGGCATTTCATGCAGGTAGCCGTGGCCCAGGCGTTGATGCTCGCGGCGGCTGGTGGTGGAAATCACCAGCATCGGCACCGAGTCGGCGTAGGCCTGGCCCATGGCGGTGAGGATGTTGGTCATGCCGGGGCCGGTAATGATGAAGCACACGCCAGGCTTGCCGCTGGCACGGGCATAGCCGTCTGCCATGAACCCTGCACCCTGTTCGTGACGCGGGCTGATGTGGCGCAAAGCACTGCCGTGCAGCCCGCGATACAGCTCGACCGTATGCACGCCGGGAATGCCGAACACCGATTCCACGCCGTAGCCTTCAAGTAACCGGACAAGCGCCTGGGCACAACTGGTCATGCGAGCACCTCTTTATTCTTATTGGGAATGCCAGGCTCACAGAGACCTGAACCGAGGGCCCTAGTATTGGTGACGAAACGATTACATCAATCGAAATAAATTTGCGTCACTGTCAAATTTTTTCGAACGTTCTGCGGGGGCATTCGCCCATGCTGCCGCCCGTAAAGGATCATTTTGCTCACCCGTGACAGGCAAATTATTCGATTGTTGGGGCCGCTCATTTGTCATAAATATGGAGGCCTCCGCACTTGCCCCCTCTGTCTCAAGGAGCGCTTCATGCGCGTCGAGCATCACCCCCTGTTGACCCGCAACCCGTGCACCCAGCGCCAGCTGATCAGCTTCCATTACGGCCAGCCCGGACGCGCCGGCAAGGTGTATCTGCAAGCCAGCCTGCACGCCGATGAATTGCCCGGCATGCTGGCGCTGCATCACCTGCGTGAAAGGCTCGACAGTGCCGAAGCCCAGGGGCAGATCCTCGGCGAGATTGTGCTGGTGCCCATCGCCAATCCGATTGGCCTCGAACAGACCTTGATGCACGACGCGATGGGCCGTTTCGATTTCAACAGCGGTGAGAATTTCAATCGCCGCTATCCAGATTTGGCCGAGGCCATCAGAGATCGGCTGGCCCAGGAACTGACCGCGAATGTCGATGAAAACCGGCAGATCATTCGCCGCGCCATGGCCAGTGTCTTGAAACAGCTTCTCCCAACCAGCGAGATCGACTCGATGCGCCAGGCGCAATTGCTGCTGGCCCACGACGCCGACTTCGTCCTCGACCTGCATTGCGATGCCCAGGCCGTGGTTCACCTGTATGCAGAAACACCCAACTGGCCGCAGATCGAACCCTTGGCACGCTACATCGGCGCCCAGGCCAGCCTGCTGGCCAGCGGCACGGACGCCGGCTCGTTTGACGAGGCCTGCGGTCAACCCTGGTGGCGCCTGGCCGAAACGTTTGCCGGACGCTTTCCGATCCCGGCCGGCTGTGTCGCCGCCACGGTCGAGTTACGCGGCGAAGCGGATGTCGATCATGCGTTGGCTCGCATCGACGCCGCCGCGCTCTACGCCTTCCTGCAACACCGGGGCATCCTCGCCGGCACACCGCCGCCGATGCCCGCCCTGCCCCAGCCCGCAACACCGTTCGACGGCTCACTGACCTTGCGTGCGCCCTGCGCCGGGCTCGTGGTGTTCCTGCACAAACCCGGCGCATGGATTGAGCGGGACGAACCGGTGGTGCACGTCATCGACCCGATCAGTGGCGCTTCGCAGGTTGTATGCAGCTCAACCTGCGGCGTGATGTACATGCGCAGCGCGATTCGATTTGCGGCGGCGGGGGTTGAGTTGTGCAAGGTGGCCGGGGCGACGGCACTCGAAGGCGGCGTGACGGTATCCGCGTGATGGCGAGGCAGCGCGCGGGCTGCGGTCACAGGCAAGCCTGAGCCGCAGCCACCGCGTGGTGTCAGTTGCGAAGCGTCGGCAAGACCGACAACGCCCGCTCCCAGATCTGCCAGGTACGCAGCCAGACCATCGCCTGCCAATCGTTGTCGGCGGGATAGAACTGCTCCAGCAGGTTCAGCTTGATCTCGCGCCCGGTTGCGTCATGCGGATTGCCGTGCAGATGCAACCAGTGGTCATCACGCAGATGCCGGTGAACGGCCGGCCCCGGATACGTGCCGCATTCGATGACGAACGGCATCAAATGCACCTGCGGCAGGGCATTGATCAGCGCTTGCGAGGTGTAGCCCGTGGCGGTGGCGGCAATGCCGGTTTCGCTCAGCGTGCCGACGCCGGTTTGCAGGCTGTAGAGCCACGGGCCATAGATCGCCTGCGCATCGGCAAGTGCCGGGTAAGCCGACTCGGTGATGGTCAACAACATCGGATGACCGTACTCGCCAGCGCCCGTGTGCAAGTCGAAACACAGGGCAACCTCGGCGTGGGCCACATGCGTTTGCACGATCTGGTGCAGCGTGCGGTTCGACCAGCTCGGCGCCAGCCCCCCGAAAAACAGGCCGTCGGCATGAGCATGCTGACCACCCTCGACAATCGACATCACCGCCGGCCAGCCGTGCTGGCGAATTTGTTCGTCGAGCAAGGCATCGGCGCGATCACGCTCGGGGCCCTGCAATTGCGAACAGGCGTAGATGTCATGCAGGGCGTTGTAGGCCTGGTTGTCCGGCAGCGGGCGCTGGAAATCCAGGTGATTGCGGTTGAGATCGATGTTGTCTTCGTTGACCCGGCGCAACCATGCCATGCCCCAAGGGTTGATCGCATGGATCATGACCACGGCGACATCGGTTGGCAGGGAGCGCTTGCCCAGCTCTTGCAGCCATTTGATCTGGCAGCCCGAACCGTAGAAGCCTTCAACGCCATGGGTGCCGCTCAAGGCAATCAACAAACGCTTGGCCGCCGGGTCACCCAGCACAGCAACGTCGGTACTCAGCGGCTCGCCGAACGGGCCTTTGAGCGGGTGCGGATACTCGCTCAGCGTTGCGCCTGCCGCGGTCGCGGCGGCCAGGAACTGTTCACGCTGGGTGCGATAGCTGAACGGGGTAGGAAACTCGCTGTGCATGTCTGCCTCTTGTTGATGTTCTGGCCTGCCTGTTGGCATCGACCCTACAGAAAATTCCGCCATTGATGAAGGACAAAAACGTCATGGCCGCAGGACCCGGTTTGCGTCCCTCCCGGTCGGTCGATACAGTCCAGTGACCCTCGATCCAACGGAAGGAGTTCGCCACGTGTTCTCACCCCTCGCTTTGCGCCGCTATCGCCTGCCCGCGCTGGGGCTGATCGCCCTGGCACTCGCCGCATGCAACAACGCCTCGGTGCCGACGCTGCCGCTCGCACCGGAAAGCGCTTCCGGTTTTCGCACCGACCTGCGCACCCAGCACGCCCAGAAATACATGGCGGCGGCAGCCAACCCGCTGGCGGCAGAAGCCGGTCGCGAGATGCTGCGCCGGGGCGGCTCGGCTATCGACGCGGCGATTGCGATGCAAGCGGTGTTGACGCTGGTCGAGCCACAGTCTTCGGGCATCGGTGGTGGCGCCTTGATCGTCCTCTGGGATGGCAAAGCCGTGCGCACTTACGACGGCCGTGAAACCGCGCCAACCGGTGCCACCGAGAAACTTTTCCTGCAAGCCAACGGGCAACCGATGGGCTTCACCCAGGCGCAGATCGGCGGTCGCTCAGTAGGCACACCCGGCGTGTTGCGCGCTCTGGAACTGGCCCATCAAAAACACGGACGCCTGCCCTGGGCGCAGCTGTTTGAACCGGCCATCCGGCTCGCCGAGCAAGGCTTCGCCATTTCGCCACGGTTGCACCAGTTGATCGCCGCCGACTCGTCCATGTCTCGCTCACCGGAGATGATGGCTTACTTTCGCAATGCCGATGGCAGCCCGAAAGCCGTCGGCACTAACCTGAAGAACCCGGCACTGGCCGCCGTGTTCAAGCGCGTCGCTCACGAAGGCCCGGATGCGCTGTACAAAGGCCCGGTCGCCGAGGAAATCGCCGCCAAGGTCCAGGGCCACGCCAATCCCGGCAGCTTGTCCGTGAACGACCTCGCTCACTATCAGGCCAAGGAGCGCGCACCGCTGTGTACCGACTACAAGCGCTGGCAGGTCTGCGGCATGCCGCCGCCGTCGTCGGGCGGGATCGCCGTGGCGCAGATCCTCGGCACGCTGCAAGCCCTGGAGGCCCAAGATAAACGCTTGGCGCTGGCCCCGCTGAAACCGGTCAAGACCACGGCCCCGGCTGGCATCGAGCCCGATCCGCAAGCCGTGCACCTGATCTCTGAAGCCGAACGCCTGGCCTACGCCGACCGCGCTCAATACGTCGCCGATAGCGACTTCGTGCCCGTGCCGGTCAAGGGGCTGGTCGACCCGGCTTACCTCGCCAGCCGCGCCGCCCTGATCGGAGAACGCAGTATGGGCACGGCCAAACCCGGCACCCCGCCAGGCCTCC
The DNA here is from genome assembly GCF_049132105.1 of Pseudomonas sp. NFX15. Taxonomy (NCBI): domain Bacteria; kingdom Pseudomonadati; phylum Pseudomonadota; class Gammaproteobacteria; order Pseudomonadales; family Pseudomonadaceae; genus Pseudomonas; species Pseudomonas sp. NFX15. The sequence goes on along the minus strand of NZ_JAFMPV010000008.1, from coordinate 21,353 downwards.
AGGTGGCGTATGCGCCGGACCGCTCGCCGCTGCGCATTTCCACCTCGCAAGTGGTGGCCGTCGATGACGCCGGCGGTGCCGTGTCGATGACCACCACCATCGAATCGGCGTTCGGCTCGCACATCATGGTTCAGGGCTTCATGCTCAATAACGAAATGACCGACTTCTCGTTCATCCCCGAGGAAAACGGGCAGAAAGTCGCCAACCGCGTCGAACCCGGCAAACGCCCCCGTTCCTCCATGGCCCCGACCCTGATCTTCGACCGCCAGAGTGGCGAATTCCTCGCCAGCGTCGGTTCTCCCGGCGGCTCGCAAATCATCGAATACGTGGCCAAGTCGACCATCGGCCTGCTCGACTGGAACCTCGACGCCCAGGCCGCCATCAACCTGCCCAACTTCGGCAGCCGCAACGGCCCGACCGAACTGGAACAGGGCCAGTTCAGCCCGGCGCTGATTCAGGCACTGAAAGACAAAGGGCACAGCGTGAGCGAGATCGACATGACCAGCGGCACCCAGGCAATTGTCCGGGTCAAGGACGCCCAAGGAAAAGCCTCGCTGACCGGTGGGGCCGATCCACGGCGTGAGGGGCAAGCGTTGGGGGATTGAGTCCTACACAGGAATGAGAAAGGGCTTACCGGTGGGTAGGCCCTTCGTTTATGAGCAAGTCACTCAACGACTGATTTTCAACCCCTGCCGAACCTGATGCTTTTGCAGCGCCAATTCAATCAACCGCGTCACCAGTTCGCTGTAGGTCATGCCGGTGGCCTGCCACAGTTTCGGGTACATGCTGATGCGGGTGAAACCGGGCAGCGAGTTGATTTCGTTGATCAGCACTTCGCCGCTGTCGGTCAGGAACACATCGACGCGGGCCAGGCCGGAGCAGCCCAGCACCTGGAAGGCTTCGACGGCCAAGACGCGAATGCGCTCGCTGGCCTCGGCGCTGATGTTGGCCGGCACGACTACTTGCGCCGCCGTGTCGTCGATGTATTTGCTGTCGTAGGAATAGAACCCGCTGCGCACCACGATCTCGCCGCAACCACTGGCAATGGCGTCTTCGTTGCCGAGCACGGCGCATTCAATCTCGCGGCCAATGACGGCGGATTCGATCAGCACCTTGGTATCGAAACTCAAGGCCAGTTCCACGGCCGCGGTGTACTCAGCCTCGTCAGAGACCTTGCTCACCCCCACCGAAGAGCCCTGGTTCGCCGGCTTGACGAACAGCGGCAACCCCAGCTTGCCCTGCACTTCGGCAAACCCGGTGCGCGCCACCGTGGCGCGGGTCAATGTGACGAACGGCGTCACGGCCAGGCCGGCATCGCGCAGAAATGCGCCCCACAGTGCAATATTTGCCCAAGGTTTTCTAGCGGACAAGGCGCCATCCGATCAGAAGACAGGGAACCGGCAGGTGGGGTACCGTATTGCGCATCAAGCTCAAGACGACAATCACCATGGCCAAGTGTCCACCTCGCAACGACTGGTTCCAGCGTGCCCCGGATGTCGGCGGGGTCCAGCGGTTCGAAGCGTTTTTTGCCGGTCATGGCTACAACCTGCACCGCCACGACACCTATGCCATCGGCCAGACCCTGGCGGGTGTGCAGAGTTTTCAGTATCGCGGAGGCTGGCGTCATAGCCTGCCTGGCGGCACGCTGGTGCTGCATCCGGACGAAATTCACGACGGTGAGGCGGGTACCGAGAGCGGGTTTCATTATCGGATGATGTACATCGAACCGGCGTTGATCCAGCAGATGCTCGGCGGCCAGCCACTGCCGTTCATCCAGACCGGGTTGTCCAGCGACCCACGCCTGTTTGCCGCCACGGGCGTGTTGTTGCGCAGCCTGGATGCCGCGCTTGATCCGCTGGAAGAACAGGATGCCTTGTTCGACCTGGCACAGGCTCTGAACACAGTCTCCGGCGTGACACGGGCACGCCAGAGCTTCGACTACGTGGCAGCGCAACGCGCCCGCGAGTACATTCACAGCGCCCTTGAACGCAACGTGACACTGGAAGAACTGGCGCAACACAGCGGCCGGGATCGCTGGAGCCTGTCGCGGGACTTTCGCCTGTTGTTCGGCACCAGTCCCTACCGCTACCTGACCATGCGTCGACTGGACAGGGTCCGGGCGCTGTTGATTCAGGGCCAGCCCCTGGTCAATGCCGCGCTGATCGCAGGCTTCACCGACCAGAGCCACATGACCCGCCAATTCAGCAAAACCTACGGCCTGTCGCCCGCCCGCTGGCTGAAATTGCAAGGGCGCTGAGCCACGCACAATCGTTCAAGAAGCACCCGCAGGGGTTGGCTATCGTGACGGCACGATCATCAACGGGAACCGCATCATGACCGCTTACCAAAGCCTGAACTTCGCCGAAAAAATCAGCCGGATCGACGCGCACTGGTCGCCTCGGGTCATCGCCGAAATGAACGACTACCAGTTCAAGGTGGTGAAGCTGCTGGGGGACTTTATCTGGCACGACCACGTTGATACCGACGAAACTTTCATCGTGCTGGAAGGCCGGTTGCGCATCGACTTTCGCGATGGCCACGTGCTGGTGAACGCCGGGGAAATGTACGTAGTGCCCAAGGGGGTCGAGCACAAACCCTGTGCCGAACAGGAGGTGAAACTCCTGCTGATCGAACCCAAGGGTGTGCTCAATACCGGCAGTGAAGGTGGCGAACGCACCGCCGAGAATGACCTGTGGCTATGAGCGCGGACCGGCTCAAGCCTGCAGGGTCTTGCCATCCACCGGATCGCCGATTTTCAGGAAATGCCCGCCCGCCACATGGTGCAAGGTACGCAGTGCATCCTGCCCTTCGAAGTGCCAGCGGCCTTCGCTGAACACGCGTTCGTCGGCGTGGGCGGCAATCACTTCGGCCAGGAACAGGTCGTATTGCTGATGGTTGTTCGGCTCCGGCAACAGGCGGCATTCGAGCCAGGCCACGCAGCCTTCGAGCATCGGCGCGTCGACCGACTCACCGCTGAACGTCTGCAAGCCGTAGGCTTCAAACTTGTCGCGTCCCTGGCCCTGGGTCAATTCCAGGCCGGAGGTCGAACCGACGGTTTGCACGATGTCGGCCTGGGCGGCGCACGGCACGTTCAGCACAAACGTGCCCGAGGCTTCGAGCAACTGGCGCGTCCAAGTGGACTTGTCCAGCACCACGGCGATTTTCGGTGGTTCAAAATCCAGCGGCATGGCCCAGGCGGCGGCCATGATGTTGCGCTGGCCGTCGTGGGCGGCGCTGACCAATACGGTCGGGCCGTGATTGAGCAGACGATAAGCCTTGGACAAGGGAACCGGGCGACGGTGGGAAGCGCTCATGAATGTCTGCTCCTGGGAGAAAAGAGCCGATTGTAGCGCCCACGCCACCCTGTAGGAGCAATGGATGTGACAAGGCTAAGACCGTTGCTCCCACCCAGCGCTGATCGCAGGTCAGTTGCTGAGTTGATTGGCGAACTGCCCCACCGCATTGACCACTTTCTGCGCGCCGTCCTGGATCTCGACAATCACCGTCCCCGCTTCCGCCGCCAGTGCCAGGCCCTGCTCGGCCTGAAGCTTGCCGTCAGTCATCAGGGCCACGGCGTTGCGCGCCATGTCCTGGTTCTGCCGCACCACCAGGACGATTTCGTCGGTGGCCTGGCTGGTGCGCGACGCCAGTTGCCGCACTTCATCCGCCACCACCGCAAACCCGCGGCCCTGCTCGCCCGCACGCGCCGCTTCGATGGCCGCGTTGAGCGCCAGCAGGTTGGTCTGCTCGGCGATGCCGCTGATGGTCTTGACGATGGTGCCGATCACCAGCGACTGCTCGTTCAGCGCTTCGATGCCGTCGCCAGCGGTTTGCATGTGCTTGGCCAGGTCGCGCATCACGTCCACCGCTTGAGTCACCACGGCGTTACCGCGCTGGGCGCTTTGGTCGGTTAGCTGCGAGGTGCTGTAGGCAATATTGGCGGCTTCGGCGACGGCTTGTTCCTGATTGACCTGGTCGGTGATCACCGTGGCGAACTTCACCACTTTGTAGAGTTTGTTGTTGGCATCGACCACCGGGTTGTAGGACGCCTCCAGCCACACGGTGCGGCCATGACTGTCGACGCGTTTGAAACGGCCGGCCACGTACTCGCCCGCGTTCAGAAGGCGCCAGAAATGCTGGTACTCGGCACTGCTGGCATCCTCCGCCAGGCAGAAGGTGCGGTGATGTTTGCCCTTGATCTGCGCCAGGCTGTAACCCATGCCGCTGAGGAAGCGGTCATTGGCGGTCAGCACGATGCCGTTGAGGTCGAACTCGATCACCGCAGTCGAGCGCACTAAGGCGCCGATCAGGTTCTCGTGCTCGCGAGAGGCCTCGATGGTGCGGGTCAGGTCGCTGGAGAAAATCGAAAAATGCTTGATCCGCCCATCCGCCGAACGCACCGGTTGCACGATCGAACGCAGCCACGCTTCCTGGCCCGTGCCACGCAACAGGCGTACCGCGCCGGCGAAGTGCTCGCCACGGGTCAGCGCATTCTTGAAGCGCTGCTGGAATTCATCGAACTTGAGGTGATCCGGCACCAGGTCGTCGATGTGCCGACCCATCAGGTCGCCGCTCTTGTAACGCATTTCGCCAAGGAAGTTCTGATTGACCGACTGCACCCGGGCATCGCTGTCGAGGGTCAGCACCAGCATCTCGCTTTCCAGGCTTTCCTTCACTTGCTGGAGGCTGGAGAGTTCTTCACGAAGAGCCGACAGCTCCTGCTTCAAGCGTTTATTGAACATGGGAAAGCACCGATGGACAGGGGTATAAAGCGATATGCAGCCTAACCATCGGCCTTGGAAACATTTTCTGAAGCGTGCTTCGGGCTTGTCCTACAAAAATAATTACGACTCGCCCAATCAGTGCGCACCCGCGGCACAGCAGCCGGCGGTTCTGGGCATCCGTGCACCGAAATACGCCGCACTGCCCACGCCCACGGCGCCCATCACCGCGCTGAACATCACGCAGATCCACGGACTCCATGGCATCAGACCGATCAACAACAGCGGTGTGACACTCGCCCACGCGGCGTAGGCAATGTTGTAGGTGAACGAGATGCCCGACACACGAATCCGCGCCGGGAACAGGCTGACCATCACCGACGGCACCGCGCCGACCACTCCGCACGCCAGCCCGGCGACGGCGTAAGCCAGGCCGGCCCAATCGCCGCCCATGATCAGGCAGCCATAGAGCACGCCGATGCCCAGCGGCAGCAGCAGGCTATAGAGCATTACTGTGCGCCAGGCACCGATACGGTCGACCAGCAGCCCGGCGAGCACGCAGCCGATGTTCAAGAACACGATGCCCAAGGCACTGAGGGCGAAGGTATGGCTGGCGGTCATGCCAAAGGTTTTCTGCATCATGGTCGGGGTGATGACGACAAACACCACCACGGCCGAGGTCAGCACACAGGTGAGCATCATCGCCGGCAAAATCGCCAGACGATGTTCGCGCAAGACCGTGCGCAGCGGCAGTTCGCCGGCCGCCTCACGCTGCGCCTGCATGGCCATGAACACCGGGGTTTCGTTTAGCCAGCGACGCAGCCACACGCCAATCACCCCAAACACACCGCCCAACAGGAACGGGTAGCGCCAGGCGTAATCGAGAATTTCCGCCGGGGTGAACGCTTGTGCGAGGAAAGTCGCGGTCAATGCACCGATCAGGTAGCCAAAAGTCAATCCTGCCTGCAAGAAGCCCAAGGCATAACCGCGATGCCCGACCGGCGCGTGCTCGGCGACGAACACCCAGGCACTCGGCACTTCACCGCCCACCGCCGCGCCCTGGAGTACGCGCAGGAGCAACAGTAGCAACGGCGCGAAATAACCGATTTGCGCGTAGGTCGGCATGATGCCGATCAGCAGGCACGGCAGCGCCATCATCAGGATGCTCAGGCTGAAAACCTTCTTGCGCCCCAGGCGATCGGCGAAGTGCGCCATCAGGATGCCGCCCAACGGCCGCGCCAGGTAACCGGTGACGAAGATCCCGAAGCTTTGCAGCAGGCGCAGCCACTCGGGCATTTGCGGCGGAAAGAACAACTGGCTGAGGGTCAGGGCGAAAAACACGAAGATGATGAAATCGTAGATTTCCAGCGCCCCGCCGAGGGCGGCAAGCCCCAGGGTCTTGTAGTCCGAGCGGCTGAACGGCGCCGGGCGCGAATCGGTGTTGGCAGTCATGTAAAGAACTCTGGCACAGGCAAAAACCAAGGCGCTCATGGTCTACGCAAACGCCGCGGCGAACAACCCGTTAGACCAAAGTCCCATAGCCATGAAACAAGGTCACAAAAAAATTGCGATTGAATTAATGTTGGCCTCTGTCCAGACGGGCGGCGACCGCCCCGAAGACCACAACAAACATAAAAAATCCGAGGTACCCCCCGTGGCCGCTGAGATTGAAGATAGCCGCTCCGCCCGCTTTGCCCTGCGCTGTTCAAGTTTTGCCGAACGCTGGTTTCCCGACTCCTGGGTGTTTGCTGCCCTGGCGGTGATTGTCGTGGCCCTGGCCACCATCGCGATGGGGGCCAAGCCCACCGACGCGGCGATGGCGTTCGGCGACGGTTACTGGAGCCTGATCCCGTTCACCATGCAGATGGCCTTCGTGGTGATCGGCGGCTATGTGGTCGCCAGTTCGCCACCCGCCGTAAAACTGATCGACCGCTTGGCGAAGATCCCGAAAAACGGCCGCTCGGCCGTGGCCTGGGTCGCCCTGATTTCGATGGTTGCCTCATTATTGAACTGGGGCTTGTCCCTGGTGTTCGGCGGCTTGCTGGTGCGCGCCCTCGCCCGCCGTACCGATCTGAAAATGGACTACCGCGCCGCCGGTGCGGCCGCGTACCTGGGTCTCGGCGCCGTGTGGGCCTTGGGCCTGTCCTCGTCTGCGGCGCAATTGCAGGCCAACCCGGCCAGCCTGCCACCCTCGATTCTGTCGATCACCGGGGTGATTCCGTTTACCCAGACGATTTTCCTCTGGCAGTCCGGCGCCATGTTGCTGGCCTTGATCGTGGTGTCGTTGATCATCGCCTACGCCACCGCGCCAGGCGAGAACTCGGCGCGTGACGCCCAGGCCTGTGGCGTCGATCCGAGCTTCAACCTGCCACCGCTGCAACCACGCACCCGTCCCGGTGAATGGCTGGAACACAGCCCGCTGCTGACGATACTCCTGGTGTTGCTGGCTGCCGGATGGCTGTTCCATGAGTTTTCGACCAAACCGGCGATCAGCGCGATTTCCGGGCTGAACACCTACAACTTCCTGTTCATCATGCTCGGCGCCCTGCTGCACTGGCGTCCGCGCAGCTTCCTGGACGCGGTGTCCCGTGCGGTGCCGACCACCACCGGCGTGTTGATCCAGTTCCCACTGTACGGTTCGATCGCCGCCCTGATGACCACGGTCAAGGGTGCCGATGCGCAAACCCTGGCGCACCACATCTCGACCTTTTTCGTCAGCATTGCCTCCCACGACACCTATGCCCTGCTGATGGGCGTGTACTCGGCGATCCTCGGGTTCTTCATTCCGTCCGGTGGCGGCAAGTGGATCATCGAAGCGCCGTACGTGATGCAGGTGGCCAACGACCTGAAATATCACCTGGGCTGGGCCGTGCAGATCTACAACGCAGCCGAAGCCCTGCCGAACCTGATCAATCCGTTCTACATGCTGCCGCTGCTCGGTGTGCTGGGGTTGAAGGCGCGGGACCTGATTGGCTTCTCGTTTGTGCAACTGCTGGTGCACACGCCGCTGGTGCTGTTTTTGCTGTGGGTATTGGGCACGACGCTGGCCTATGCGCCACCGGTAATGCCGTAACGGTTACAGACCTGTAAGCGGGCTTGCCCGCGAAGGCGTCAACTTATTTAACATTGACGTCACAGACGCACCGCCTTCGCTGGCAAGCCAGCTCCTACACAGATCACGCCACCCTTGTGGGAGCGTTGAGTGGGGGTGCCTGTCACCCCTCTGTCACAATCCCTTGCTAGCGTCCGGCCGAAACATGTAGAAACATTTCGACAAGCCAAGGGATTCGACATGAGCGACGAAACAGACGACACAGCCCCATCCTCAGCCGAATCCGACCACCCCACCGACACCAGTCGCCGCCGTTTTCTCGGCGGTGTCGCCGTGCTCGGTGCTGGCGCGGCACTCACTGCCTACGGCCATCAGGACAACGTGCCAGGCGACACGCCTGAGCGTCCGCTCTCGGCAGCAGAACTCGACAAAGCCCTGCACGACCAGGTGAAAACCGTGATGGTGATCTACGCCGAGAACCGCAGCTTCAATAACCTGTTCGGCGATTTTCCCGGGGTCGAAAAACCGCTGTCAACGCTCCAGCCTGCCGACTACCAACAACGCGACCGCGATGGCAGCGTGTTGCAAACCCTGCCGCCGGTCTGGGGCGGTGTCCTGCAGATCGGCCCGCAAACCCTCGATGGCGTGACCTACCCCAGCGCCGTGCAGTTCCAGGAAAACCTGCCCAACGCGCCCTTCGCCCTCAAGGGCCCGAACGCGGAAGACTTGCCATTCGGCCTGGTCACCCGCGACCTGTGGCACGTGTTCTACCAGAACCAGATGCAGATCAACGGCGGCAAGAACGACGGATTCGTCGCCTGGGCCGATTCCGGCGGTTTGACCATGGGCCACTATGCCCAGAGCCGATATTCCCTGCGCCTGTGGGACATCGCCCGGGATTTCGTGCTCTGCGACAACTTCTTCCAGGGCGCCTTCGGTGGCTCGTTCCTCAACCACCAATACCTGATCAGCGCCACGGCGCCGTTTTATCCGGACGTGGCCAATTCGGTCGCCAAATCACAAATCGCCGCGCTGCAAAGCAACGACCCGACTGATCCACGCCTCAAGCCGCTGGAGGCCTCGCCGGCGAGCGCCATGACCGGCCCGCCACAGTTCGGCCCCAGCGCGCTGACGCCCGATGGCTACGGGGTCAACACCCTGGCCCCGCCCTACTGGCCGACCTGGATCCGCGACCCGGACCGCCCGGACTATTCCAAACCCGACTTGCCGAACGTCCTGGTTCCACAGACTCACGAGCACATTGGCGACAAGCTGTCGAAGAAGAACATCGACTGGGCCTGGTACGCCGGCGCCTGGCAGGCGACGCTGGAGCAGTTCAAGGATTCCGGCGGTATTCCGAAAATCCCGAACTTCCAGTACCACCACCAGCCGTTCAACTACTTCAAGCGCCAGGGCCCGGAAAACCCGGAGGAACGCAACAAGCGCCTGCGCGACGGCGGCCTGGGGGACGAGTCCGGCACCAACCGGTTCTTTGCCGACGCCGAGGCGGGCAAACTGCCGGCGGTGAGCTTCTACAAACCCCAGGGCAACCTGAACATGCACGCCGGTTATGCCGACGTGGCCTCCGGCGACCGACATATCGTGCGCGCGCTGAAAGTGCTGCAGCAGAGTCCGCAGTGGAAAAACATGGTAGTGGTGGTCACCGTCGACGAGAACGGCGGCTGGTGGGATCACGTCGCCCCGCCCAAGGGTGATCGCTGGGGGCCAGGCTCGCGGGTGCCGGCGCTGGTGGTGTCGCCGTTCTCGCGCAAAGGTGCAGTGGATCACACGGTCTATGACACCGCATCGATCCTGCGGCTGATTACCCGGGTGTTCCAGCTGGAAAAACTCGACGGCCTCCAGCAGCGCGATGAAGCGATGATTGCCCGAGGCCAGGTGCCGATGGGTGACCTGAGCAACGCTTTGCAGTTTCCGGTCTAATTATCTTTCACCCGGAAAACGGCAGGAGCCAGCTTGCTGGCGATGGACTTAAGTGCACCGCGTTTATCCAGTTCACTCGCGATGTCCCGGTCGAAAATTAAGTGACACAAAAAAAACGGCACTCCCATGGCCAGTCATGACCATGGAAATACCGTTTTTTTTAAGCGGGCGCTGCGTACTACTGAGGATCGAGCGGACGCAAGCGATACTGCGGCGGCAGTTGCTCGAAACCGCTGATGGTCGCGTTCAGGCTCTTCCAGCGACCGTCCTTGATGCCGTAGATGCAGCCGTGGATCGACAGGCTCTGCCCACGGTGCCAGGCGTTTTGCACAATACTGGTGTGACCGACGTTGGCCACCTGCTGGATCACGTTAAGTTCGCAGAGGCGGTCGACGCGTTCTTCTTCGGTGGCGTATTTGGCCAGCTCTTCGCGTTTCTCGTAATAAAGATCGCGAATCGAACGCAGCCAGCCGTCGATCAGGCCGAACTGACGATCCTGCATCGAAGCCCGCACGCCGCCGCAACCATAGTGGCCGGTGACGAGGATGTGTTTGACCTTGAGCACGTCGACCGCGTACTGGATCACCGACAGGCAGTTGAGGTCCGTGTGCAGCACGACGTTGGCCACATTACGGTGTACGAACAGGTCGCCTGGCAACATACCGACGATTTCGTTGGCCGGCACCCGGGCATCGGAACAGCCGATCCACAGGTACTCCGGGGTCTGTTGGCGAGCCAGCTTGGCGAAGAAGTCAGGATCTTCCTCTTTGATCGCAGCGGCCCAACGCTCGTTGTTATCAATCAGATCTTGTAATTCGTTCATGCGATGAAGCCTCGAGAATGATGCGCTGCTTTGACAGACGACCGCCCGTCGGGGTCACGCGCATTATGCAGTTACCCCGCAAACCCTGGTTCCTGCGGCGGACAGCCGGCGCTCCATGCCGGTGGAATTCTCATGCACCCGGTGGGTCCACCCTAGTAGGGCCCACAGTATGAGGAATTACCATGAATGATTCACGACGTCCGTACGATGCGCAGCAACCGTCTCCCGTCGATGACACTGAAGACCGCATGGGCTCGGTGCATGAGTTGGATTTCGATGCCGAAGAACCCAGTGCCAAGATCGGTGACGAATTAACTGAAAAGGAACGCGAACAACTGATGCCCCGCGAGCGCGTGCGCGAAGCGGGCATGACCGGCGCTTCGACAAGCGATCATCAACCGACCGACGACGATTTAAGCCCGCAAACGCTGATTCGTGAAGACGGTGCCCGGGATGCCGAAGAGGAAGGCCAGGATGAAGGGGCGGATTGGGACTTGAGCATCGTCGATGAGGACGATATTGGTGGCGGCAATGGCCTGGATGAAGCTGAATTGGCGCGGCGCGATCCGATGGATGGCAAGCGGTAGTTCTTTTTTTGCCTGTTCCAGGGCCTTCGCTGGCAAGCCTGCGCCTACAGGGGAACGCAATTCGAATGTAGGAGCTGGCTCGCCAGCGAAGCTTTTAACGTTTAGTCGACCAAGGTACAGGCCATGACCACCGCATCTTCGCGCCCACCCACCGCCGGGTAGTAATCCCGACGCCGGCCAATCTCGTTGAAGCCGTAGCGCTCATACAGCTTGAATGCCGCCGTGTTGCTGTCACGAACCTCCAGGAAACACTCCCGGGCGTCAGCCTTGTAGGCAATCGACATCAGGTGCTCGAGCAACGTCAGCCCCAGGCCACGGCCCTGGTTTTCCGGCTTGACGGTAATGTTCAGCAGGTGCGCCTCGTCGAGGATGATCTGCACCACCCCATGGCCGACCTGCTGCTGGCCTTCGAACATCAGCCATATCTGATACTTGCCCAGGCCATCGAGAAAAATCCCGCGGGTCCAGGGATGGCTGTAGGCCGCGTATTCGATTTTCAGTACAGCTTCCAGGTCCGCCTCGGTCATCGGGCGAAACGATACCGCGTCACTCATTCGATTCTTTCCAGCGCGCCATCAGCCGACGCATGGCTTGCCAGACACCAGCCTTACGCTGTGGCTCTTCCATTAATAATTCCAGCCCCGGCACGGCCCATGCCGAGCCCAGGCCTTCGATCTGCAACTCGCGATTGAACGCTTCGGCATCCGCCTCGCCGGCAAACCGCACGGCGGGCAGGCCGATGAGCCACAAACAGGCGCACGGGGCCTCTTCCATACGAACGGACAAGAAACCCTGCACGAAGTCGCGAGCGGCTTCCGGGCCCTGATCCATGTTGCCGCGCACCAGCAACGGCCAGCGTACAGGCTCGCCGACGATCTGCGGGCTGTCCGGCAGACCGGCGGCGCGCAACATGTCCTTGAGCAACAAGTAAGCCGGGTCGCGGCTCTGGAACGCTTCGCCTGTGGGTAACTCCACCAGCAGCAGGCAACGCCCGGCCCGCAACAGTTGCAGGGAAAAACGCGGCGGCGGCACAACCGGCGCCTTGACCACCACCGGCGCTTCATCGGCCTCGTCGACCGGTTTGGCTCCGGTGCGGGTGCTGGCCAGCGATGGCCGTGGCACCTCGATTTTCACCCGCTCGGCAGGGCGCGATGCAGGCTGGGCAGGCGTTTCGGCCTGTACCGCAGGCACCACCGGCGCCACGATCTCGGGCTCGGGCATGTCCAGCAACTCAGGCCGCGACGGTGCAGCAAAGGGCAATTCGGTGCGCGGCAGCCAGTTGACCACCTGCATGGCGGCCAGATAAGCGCGACGACGGGACTCGATAAGCAAAGGTCGGCCACTTGTGGATAACTAAAGTGCGCTGATTCTACCGCCGTTCGCTCAAGATCGCCCGCTGTTGATTGATAGAAAAACAACAGCCCGTCCCGAGAATGAATCGCACTGCCCCCGATGCAGTACAATCGCCGCTTTTAATCGCCAACCAGCCGGCCATTCCGATGATCGAACCCAAGCGCGTCTTGCGCGCCCTCGCTGAACACTGGGCACTTCTGGAGCCACTGTGCGAGCACTTCGACCAAGGCACACTGAGCCTGAACGAACTGCGCACGCAACTGGCCGCCCAGCAACTCGACAGTACGCCGCAGGACATCACCAGCCTGCTGGATGTGTGGATTCGCCTCGATATTCTGGTGCCCGTGGCCAAAAGCCCGAACCGTTTCGAGCTCAATGCGCAGATTCACGACTTTCTCGCCTACCTGCGCCGTGAACACCGGCTGGGCCTGTGCCTGGAAATCGAAGCCTACCTGCGCCATTTGGAGCGTCTGGCCGGTTATATCCAGGATGCGTTCGACATCCGCGACGGCAACGACCTCGCCCGCCAGCTGCGCCTGCTCGACATGCGCGTACGGGACGTGCTTAAAAAGCTCGATAACGACGAACAGGCCCTGGTGGCCGTGGCCGAACGGGCGAAAACCAGCGACCGGCAGATTCCATTGCGCCAGCGTTACGCTGAAGTGCTGGCGACCTGGGACGAATACGTCGAGCCGATGATTGACCTGGTGAACGCCGACGGCGCCTTCGAACAAGGCGTGCGCAAGGTCGAAACCGTGCTGCTGAAGATGCTCAGCGAACAGCAGCGCCTCGGCCACCTGGTCGACGACGACATGCTGCTGCGCACCCACGCGCGCATCCTCGAAATGCAGACCAGCGCCCAACTGACCCTGCGTCACGCTCGCGAACTGCTGTTGCCGCTGCGTGAAGAAGCCCGCCGCCACAACGCCGTGACCCGTGGCGCCGCGCTGGCGCTGTCGATGATCCGCCGCAAGGGCATCGACGCCGTGCCGCAAGCGGCCATGCCGATGTTCACCCGCCCGCAAAGCACTTTCCTCGGCAGCGCCAGCCAGGTCGAAGCCTACGTGTATGCCTTGGCGCGCTTCGAACCAAAACCGGCGCGCTTCCCCAAGGCGCACAAAACCCACAAAGGCGAGGCCCCACGGGCACCACGCACCGTTCGGGAGATGCTCGAACGCTGCGAAGATGCCCTGCCGATGCCGGACCTGATGACCTGGCTGCTGGAACAGGAACCGGACGGCGCCACCGACGAATTGCTGTACTGGTTCTCGCGCCTGTCGCGGGAAAAACGTTTCAAGCGCGAGCGCTTGGAGCGACGCGAATACCATACTCACGAGCATCAGGTCAGCCTGCGCTCCTTCGCCCTGCTCTCGGTCAGCGATGACGCCACCGAGAATTCTGCGAGCATCCCCCATGCATCTTGATCTTTCCGAACTGTCTCAGCTGGCGCCGATTTTTCGCGAGCTATTCAAGGGTTACCACGTCAGCCGCCGTGATCCGGAGCTGTACGCGCAACTGTCGAACTTCCAGGACCAGTACCGCACGCTGTTCAAGGCCTTGGGCTTTGAATTGGTCTGCGACACCCGCGGTTTCTACTACTTCGTGCCGGACCTCGCCGCGGCGGCGGTGAACAAGACCGCCCAGCGCCTGGCGCTGTTCACTTTCATCCTCGTCGAACATCTGGCCGACCAGGGCCGCGACCCGATTTCCGTACTCGACGGCGGCAGTCTCGGTCGCGATGAATTGCCATCGCTGCTGGAAAAATACCGCGACCTGTTCATTCAGGCCGAAGTGCAGACCGTTGAAGAGCTGGAAGAGAAAATCATGCGCCGCATGACCCAGCTCGGTTTTGCCGGCGAAGAAAACGGTATATACCGCTTCCTCCCGCCGATGCACCGTTTCCTCGACGTTTGCCTGTCGGTCCAACAGGACCGCGATCTGGTCGCCAGCCTGCACAGCGTGCTGCCATTGCCGGCACCGGTGCTGATCGACGAAGACAGCGACGAAAAACTGCTGCAGACCGACGACCCGCTCGACCTCGCGGAGTTTGAAGACGAAAGCGAAGAAGACGCCCTGGCCCGCGCCATCGCCGAAGAACAGGAGCTCGACGCATGAGCAAGGAACGTTACGGCATCCGCCGCTTTGCCCTCTTGAACACCGCCGGTTATAGCCTCGGCCTCTTCCCGCTGGAAGAACCGCTGTCGGTCTACGGCGCGAACAACCTCGGCAAATCCGCCTCGATCAATGCCCTGCAGTTCCCGATCCTGGCGCGCATGTCGGACATGAGTTTCGGCAAGTACAGCCTGGAACAATCCCGGCGTTTCTACTTCGCCTCGGACACCAGTTACATCCTGGTCGAAGTCAGCCTGCCCCACGGTCCCCACGTGATTGGTGTGGTCGGTCGCGGCCCCGGCGGTGGTTTCGGCCACCAGTTCTTCGCCTACGCCGGCAAACTCGACCTGGCCCATTACCAGAAAAACGACACCTGCCTGCGCCAGAAAGAACTGTTCACCAACCTTGAGCGCGAAGGCCTGAAAGCCTACGAACTCAAGCCGGACGAACTGCGCCGGTTGCTGGTCGGTGGCCACACGTCGATTCCGCTGGACCTGACGCTGATCCCGTTGCGTTCCACCAGCGAGCAAAGCCTGAAGACCTTCCGTGCACTGTTCATCAACCTGCTGCACATGCGCGAAATCACCGCAGCCAAGCTCAAGCAACTGTTCCTCGATGCCTTCGAACACAGCCTGCGTTCCGGCAGCGTCGATTACATTGCCGCGTGCGAAGAAGCGTTCCGCGATGTACGACGCATGGAGCAGGACTACAACTCGCTGGTCGCCGCAGGTCCCTTGGTCGAGGCGCTGGCCCATGGCGTGAAGCAACGCGACATCCTGCGCGGCAAACTGCACCGCGTCTCGCCGTTGCTCGATTCCCTGCTGGGCACCTGGTCGGACTACGCCAGCGCGCGCAAGGAAGAGCTGACCATCCAGTCCGAGCACTACCGCAATGAGCAGGACGCCCTGCAAAACGACCAGCGCGGCGGCACTCAGGAACTGATGCGTCTGGAACGGGAAATCACCGGCATCCAGCGCTGGCTCGGTGAGCTGTCGGTGCTCAAGCACCGCTTTGCGCTGGTCGAAGACGTCAAGGTGCTGGAGCAACAACTGCTCGCCGCCAAGGACGCTCACGATGAACTGGCCGGTGCGTTGGCACAGTCCCGCCAATTCAGCGCCGAAGATCTGGAAGAACGCCTGCGCGATCTGGAAAAGCGCCTGAAGTCGGTCAAGCAGCAACTCGATCACGCCGACAACAACAGCTATGCCCGCCTGCGTGAAGAATTCTCGCAACAGGACGTCGAGCGCCTGATGCGGCTGTTCAACAGCGCACTGTTCAGCCTGCCGCTGGGTGAGCACGGCATCACCCTCGACGACGACGGCGACTGGGTCAAATCCGTGGAGCTGATCCTCGACGGTTTCAAAGGCGAACGCTTCGAAGTGCCGGGCTTGTCCATCGACATCTCGCACATCGAACCGCCAGCATTGCAGGCCTTGGCCGACCGCGCGGCCCTGCGCGACCAGAAAGAACGTCTGGAAAAAGAACTCAAGCAACTGAAAACCCAGCAAGCCGTGGCCGCCGACCGCGCGGCGAGCAAGACCCAGACCGAAGCGCTGTACCAGCAAGTGCTGGATGCGCAGAAAGCCCTGGAAGATTTCCGCCGCGCGCAAACCCTGAGCGCCGAGGAAGGCGACAAGCTGGAACAACTGGCGCAGATGGAAGCCGCCCAGGACGAACTGAAGCGTTCCAGCGATGCCTTCACCGAACGCGTCCAGCAACTGTCGGCCAAGTTGCAACTGGTCGGCCGGCAGATCGGCGACATGGAAGCCAAGCAACGCACCCTCGACGACGCTCTGCGCCGCCGTCAGCTGTTGCCGTCGGATCTGCCGTTCGGCACGCCGTTCATGGACCCGATCGACGATTCCATGGACAACCTGCTGCCGTTGCTCAACGACTATCAGGACAGTTGGCAAGGCCTGTTGCGGGCCGATGGCCAGATCGAAGCGCTGTACGCCCAGGTGCGCCTCAAGGGTGTGGCCAAGTTCGACAGCGAAGACGATATGGAGCGCCGCCTGTCACTGCTGATCAACGCCTACGCCCACCGCACCGACGAAGCCCTGACGCTGGGCAAGGCACGTCGTGCTGCCGTGACCGACATCGCCCGGACCCTGCGCAACATCCGCAGCGACTACGACAGCCTCGAACACCAACTGGCGCTGTTCAACCGCGAAATCAACAAACGCCAGGTCTCCAACCTGCAGAGCTTCCGTATCGTGCTCGCGCCGAACAAGGAAGCGCTCAAGCACATCGACCAGATCATCCACAGCGCCGGTCAGTACGAAGAAGGCGAAACCCTGTCGGTGTTCGACCTGAGCCAAAGCGCCGAGCAGGACAACAAGAACGAAGAGGCCAAGGAGTATCTGGCGCGGCTGGTGGCGGCCAACCACAACCAGCTCGGCCTCAAGGACTTGTTCGAACTGGCGTTCGAGATCACCAAGGTCAATGGTCAGCCGGTGATCCACACCGACATCGACGGCGCCGCCTCCAACGGCACCACCATGACCATCAAGGCGCTGACCAACATGTACTTGTTGCTGCACTTGATGGACCGTGACCAGGCCGGTCGCGTGCGCCTGCCGTACTACCTCGACGAGGCGGCGGACATCGATGAGAAGAACCAGGCGGCATTGCTGGAAACCAGCCTGCAACTGGGCTTCGTACCGATCCTGGCGAGCGTGAAACCGCAAGTTTGCGCCAGTGTCGCCATCGACCTGGAAGGCGGCAGCGGCCCGGCCGGCATCTACATCGACGAGGCGGACTGGAAGTACATTCGTCGTCACGACCAGGTGAAGGCGACGGTCAATGAACAAGCGGACGAACCGGAGCTGGATGCGGTCTGAAGCTTGAATCGCAGGCACATAAAGGGCCGCGATCCAATGGATCGCGGCCTTTTTAATCGTGTGGGTTTGAGGGCCTCTTCGCAATCCTTGTAGGAGCGGGCTTGCCCGCGAAGGCGTCATCACTGACGCCACAACCCGCCGACTACTTACCGAGGGAAATCTTCGGCGCCCAAGTCAGCCATTCATCTTCAAACTTGTCGAACAGCGCAAACGTCTGCTCCGGACGTGCCGGAGTCCCCATGCGCTCACCGTCTGGCGTGGCAAAGGCAACACCACCCTGCAACATCGTTTCCAGGGATTCTGTGCGCACCGTGGCCCCACGGAACAAGCCGACATCGAAGTCAAACCCGCTGGTGTTCCAGAACCGCGTGCCACTGCGCACCAGCGGTGCATACTTCGGCTCGATCAAGATATGGATCAGAACACGATCAGCCGTCTGGCCCAGCTCATAACCCGTCACCTTACCGACCGTGATTTCGCGATAAGTCACGGGGACGCCAGCCTTCAGCGAGCCGCGACGAGCGGCGCTCAACACCAGGCTCAAGCCGTCCTCGCGCTTGACCGCTTCAGGCGGGTTGGCCAGGGCTACGAAGTTCTTTTGCGGCCCCTGATTCTTTGCCGCTGGCAGCACTTCGATGTATTGCCCGGTCACCAGGGTTTCCAGGTTGGCCGTCTTGATCAACCCCAATTCAGGTTTCACCACCCAGAACTGCGTACCCACCCGTGCAATGCGATCCGGGACTTCGGTAATCCGTACGGTCAGCAACACCGATTGCAAGTCTTCACTGAGGTCCACGTCTTCAACCTTGCCGACATCCAGGCCCTTGAAGCGAATCGCCGTACCGGGGCGCAAACCGTCGGCGCGGTCGACCTTGAGCGTGATCAGTGCACCTTTTTGCGTGGCGTCCTCGTGGTTGGCGAACAGGCGGAAACGCGGCACCCGCTTCTGCAACGGTGCCTTGGCCTCAGGCGTTTCAAAGGCAATGCCGCCGGCCATCAAGCTCTGCAACGATTCACTTTTGACTTGAATCCCGCCAGTCAGGCCGCCCGTGAGAGTAATGCCACTGGCATTCCAGAAACGCGTCGAGGCGTTGACCAGATCTTCGTACTCTTTCTCGATGTGCACACCGATGATCAACTGCTTCTTGGTCCGGGAGAATTGATAGCTCTGTACCGAGCCGACCTTCACCTGTTTATAGAGGATCGGACTGCCGACTTCGAGCGAGCCGAGATTGTCGGTAAACAGCACCAGGTGCAGGCCCGGGGCACGCAGATCCAGTGGCGGGGCTTTCGGTCGCGCGACGAACTCGCGTTTCGGCGCCGAGCCCTTGTCACCCGGACGCACAGCGATGTAGTTGCCTTTTACCAACGCCTCCAGGCCGGTAATCCCGGCAAGCGAAATCGACGGTTTCACTACCCAGAACTGCGTGCCGTCCACCAGGTAGTCTTCGGCCAGCGGGTCCATCGTCAACTCAGCGGTCGCACCGGACAAATCTGGATCGACCTTCAGCGCTTTCAGGCTACCCACCTGAATCCCCTTGTACATCACCGGGGTGCGACCGGCCTGCAAACCGTCGAAGTCACTGAGCTTGACCTTGACCCGGATACCGGCCGCAGCGGCGTCAAAGTCTTCATAGAGACGGAAGGGCAGACTCGGATCGGTAGGCGGACTGTCCTTGCGGTTTTCCGGGGTGGCGAACGCGATGCCGCCGGCGACGATGCTAGCCAGGGACTCACTGCGGATCTTCACACCCGACAGGCTGGCGTCGATACTGACGCCGCTGGCGTTCCAGAAGCGTGTGTGTTTGCGTACCAGATTGGCGTAAGTCGGCTCGATGAAAACCTTGAGCTCGACAGTGCTCTGGTCCTCGGACAATACGTAGCTCTTGATCTGGCCCACTTTGATCTGTTTGTAGAACACCGGGCTGCCACGGTTCAGCGAGCCCAGGCGATCAGCCTTGATGGTCAAATGCAATCCAGGCTGGGCATCGGACAGCGGCGGTTCCTGGGCCAAGGCCTTGAACCGGCGCACAGGTTCACCTTCACCCGGGCTGATGGCAACGTAGTTACCGGAAACCAGCGTCTCCAGACCAGTAATCCCGGCCAGCGTCACACTCGGCTTGACCAACCAGAAGCGCGTGCTGGTGCGCAGGTATTGCTCCACGTCCTTGTTCATTTCGATGCTGGCAATCACGCCTTTGGTGGCGCCCTCGTCATCAAGCTTGAGGCTTTTGACCTTGCCCACCGACATGCCCTTGTAGACGACTTCCGTCTTGTTGGCCTGGATGCCTTCGCCACTTTCAAAGCGCACCTGGATTTCGATGCCGTTCTCGTTGTATGCGCGCCAGCCGAGCCAGCCGCCAATAATCAGGGCGATCAAGGGCAACACCCAAATGGCTGACCAGTTCGAGGCCGGTCGTGTTTTCGCTACAGGCAAATCAGTCATGGTCGTCGTCCGACTCCGTGTTATCCCAAATCAGTCGGGGATCGAAAGTTACGGCGGCAAGCATCGTCAGGATCACCACAGAGGCGAAGGCGATGGCGCCAAGATTGGCTTCGATACTCGCAAGCCGTCCAAAATTCACGACCGCCACCAGAATGGCGATCACAAAGATATCGAGCATCGACCAGCGGCCGATGAACTCGATGAAGCGGTACATCCAGATACGTTGGCGGGCCGAAAGGGGTTGGCGCCGCTGCACCGAAAACAGCAGCAAGGCGATCCCGACCAGTTTGAAGGTAGGCACCAGGATACTGGCGATAAACACCACGGCCGCAATGGGGAACATGCCGTAATGCACCAACTCGATCACACCCGCCATGATCGTGCTGGGCGCACCTTTACCGAGAGAGTTCACGGTCATGATCGGCAGCAAATTGGCCGGTATATAAAGAATGGCGGCGGTAATCAGCAACGCCCAGGTGCGCACCAGGCTATTGGGGCTACGGGCATGCACCAGCGCTCCGCAGCGCGTACAGACTTGCTCATCGGTGTCAGCATCCTGCCTGTTCAATTCATGACATTCCGCACAAATCAGAATGCCTGCATCAATCGCCCGCATGGGCATCCTCTCCTGATAACGCCTGCCAGATCTGGTGAGGCGACATGACGACCTCCAGCCAGACCTGAATCAGCAACAAACCAATGAAGCACGCCAGGCCAAGGCCCACGGTGATCGCTGCCATATCTGCCAGTTTGACGATCGCCACCAGCACACCCATGAAGTAGACCTCGAGCATTCCCCATTCGCGTATGTGGTGATAAATGCGATAGAGCAACAAGCCGTAGCTGCGTCCGATATCAAAACGGATACTCAGCAATACTGCCAATTGGCAAAGCAACTTGAGCAGCGGTATCCCCATGCTGCACAGGAACACCACCACCGAAACACTTTGCATGCCTGTATCGAAAAGAGCGACAACCCCGCTCCAGACAGTGTCGTGCGAAGACTGTCCGAGCAGATTGAGTTGCATGATGGGTAAAAAATTCGCCGGAATAAACAACAGCAGGGCCGAGATGACCAAGGCGAGACTGCGCTGAACGACGTTGTTGCGATGGGCATAAAGCTCGTAGCCGCAGCGTGGACACAGGGCTTTTTCGCCATGGGCGAGTTTGGGTTTGCGCATGAGCAAATCGCACTCATGGCAGGCAACCAGGTCGTCTAGTGGTAATTCTGACAGCCCTTGGGCGTCAACCGGATCCGGCATAAAGGCTCTGATTCTGAAAAAGTTGGGCCTATTCTAGTGCCATGGGCTGAAAATAACTGTGCAAAATGTGCAACCAAGCACTCTGATTTTCTACGCGCAAAAACAAAACCCCAACTGCTTTCGCAATTGGGGTTTCGGAATTTAATCTTGACGATGACCTACTCTCACATGGGGAAACCCCACACTACCATCGGCGATGCATCGTTTCACTGCTGA